>JBDTYW010000175.1:0-5189 GCA_040005445.1 Candidatus Eiseniibacteriota bacterium | reverse complement strand
CGCGAGGCGGGCACGATCGCGGGCGCGATGTTCCTCGGCCAGTTCGCGAACGGCTACAAGTGGTGTCATCTCGACATCGCCGGCGTGGCCTGGAACGACCGCGACAGGCCCTACGCGCCCAAGGGCTCGGCCGGGTTCGGCGTGCGCCTGCTGGTCGACTTCACGGAGAAGATGGCCGCGACCCGGTAGCCGCGGCGCCGAAGTTCGCGCCTCAGGGCTTCGTGCCGCCCGTCGCCGGACGCTTCCGGGGGCGGGCGGTCTGCATTGCGGGCGACTTCGACGGGCCCTGAGCCTTCGCCACAAGATCCGGCCCGCGTTCGACGCGCAGCCCCTGGCCGGGCGCCTCGAGCTTCCACATCTTCCCGTCCTTGTCGACCCAGCCCACGAGGCTCGTGAGTTTGTCGGTAAAGTCCACGCGCTGGGCATTCACGCGCTTGCCCCGCACCACGATCGCCTCGACCGGTCCGCGCGTCAGGTAGAGGTCCACGACCTGCTCGACCGACGGGATGAGCACGGCCTGCCTGCGCGTGTCCTGCGAGCCCGCGAGAAAGTCCGCGAGCAGCAACTGGACCTGCAGGTAGACGCCGGGCTCGAGGATGTAGAGCCGCCCCGGCGGCAGCGCGACCGACGTGCCGACGCCGCGCTGCATCGCCTCCTTGTAGATCGTCACGGAGGTATCGCGGAACACGCAGTTGAGGGACATCGTCGCGGTGGTGTCCGAGCGCGGCTGCTGGGAGATCTGGAACATCAGCGGATACGAGTCATAGACGCGCTGGAGGAACGTCGTGCGTTTCTCGAACGGCAGCGCGCTGGTGGGCGACGCCCCGTCGAGCCGGACCGTGGACGCGGTGATCAGCGTGTCGTGGCTCGCGTAGATCCGGAACTTCTCGGTGCCGAGCCGCGTGTCGCCCGACCAGATCTCGAACGAAGCCTGCTGGCGGACCTCGTAGGTGTCGAGCACCGGCGCCTCGGGTTCCCCGGCGGCGATCTGGGCGTGCGCGGGAACGGCGGAAACGAGCAGGCAAACGGCGCCGATGGCGCGCGCGAACGCGCGGAGCGAAAGGCTCACGAGGACTCCTGGGCGGGTGACGGGGGCCACGATCGGCTGGGAACGAGACCCGGCGCCGTGGCATGCTCGGACGAGAGCGCGGCCCCATGGCAGGGCCGCGGGGAGGATTCTACCATGATCGATCGCACCCGTCGGGCGCGAACTGTTCCGGCCGTCGGCCTCTTCTTGTTCGCACTGCTTACGGGCGGTTGCGCCTCGGGGCCTCACCCCGGCGAGTCCGCGGGGAGCGGCACCGCCGCCTACGTGCAGCACCTTTCCGCCGACCAGGTCGACAGCTGGGTCGGGATCCACTACGACGGGCTCGTGCTCGACGTCGGTTCCCCAGCGGAGTGGGACGACGCCATCGGCCACCTTGACAACGCCGTGCCCGTGCCGATCGAGGATCTCGAGTCGCGCCTCGGCGAGTTCGAGCGCTACCGGTCCGGTGCGGTGCTGGTCTACGACCGCAACGGGACGCGCACGACGCGCGCGGGGCAGATCCTGGTGACGCATGGATTTCACGAGGTGAGCGCGCTCGATGGAGGGCTCAAGGCGTATCGCGACTGGCAGCAGGCGCGCTGACCGCGGGGGAGAGCCCGACCACGCACTCGACGTGCGGCGTGTGCGGGAACATGTCGAACGGGCGGACCCGCGTCGGGGCGTAGCCCTGGCGGACGAACAGCGCCAGGTCGCGCGCGAGCGTTGCCGGGTTGCACGAAACGTAGACCACGCGGCGCGGCGCGAGCTCGGCCACGCGGTCGATCACGCGCTCGTGCAGTCCCGCGCGCGGCGGATCGACCAGCACGACGTCGGGGTCGAACGGACGGTAGGCCTCGGGGTCGAGCGGCGCCTTGTGGTCGCGCACGCGCGAAGTTTCGGGCGTGGGCTGCTTGCCGGTCCGCACCTGTGACCAGATGCGCAACACGGCCCGCGCGTCTCCGCAGGCGAAGCGCGCGTTGGTCACGCCGTTGCGCAGCGCGTTGCGCCGGGCGTCGTCGACCGCCGGCGCGACCGACTCGATCCCCACGACCTCGCGCGCGTGCGCTGCGAGCGCGAGCGAGATCGTCCCCGCGCCGCAGTACACGTCGAGCACCTTCTCGTCGCCGGTCAGGCGCGCCTCCTCGATCGCCGCGGCGTAGAGCGCCTCGGCTTGCAGGCTGTTGGTCTGCAGGAACGAGTGCGCGGAAACCTCGAACGTGAGGCCGCACAGCCGCTCCTCGATGGTCGCGTCGCCGGCGAGCAGGCGCTCGCGCGCGGGCTCGCCGACGGCGATGTTCGCGCGCTCGTCGTTGACGTTCAGCACCACGCTCCGCACCGCCGGGTCGAGGTCGCGCACCGCCTTCGCCCAGCGCTCGACGCCGGGGACGGCGTCGTGCATGGCGATCAGGTTCACCGCGGCCTGATTCGTGGTCGGAAGGTGCCGCACGGTCAGGAAGCGTACGGTGCCGGTATGGAAGCGCGCGTGGTGCGCGGGCCAGCCCTCGGCACGCGCGAACGCGCGCGTGGTGGCGACGATGCGGTTGGTCAGTTCGGAGGCGATGTGGCAATCGCGCAGGTCGAAGCTCTCGTCGAAGCGCCCGCGCCGGTGCAGGCCGAGCAGCGGCACGCCGTCGGCCCCGGGGTGGAACGAGAATTCCATCTTGTTGCGATAGCGCCAGGTCTCGGGCGAGGGCACGCAGTCGTCGACCGGGATCCCCTCGAGGCGTCCGATCCGCGCGAGCGTCTCCTTCACCTGCTGGGTCTTCGCGCTGACCTGGGAGGCGTAGGCGAGGTCCTGGAGCCGGCAGCCGCCGCACTCGTCGCCGAAGTGTTCGCAGGGCGCGGGCACGCGCCGGGGAGACGGCTCCAGCACCTCGACCAGGACCGCCTCGGCCCAGCTCGAGCGCCGCTTGAGCACGCGCGCCCGGACCCGCTCGCCCGCATAACCGCCGGGCACGAACACCACGAACTCGCCGGCGCGGGCCACCCCGGAGCCGCCGAGGGCCAGGCTGTCGATCGTCAGCTCGAGAATTGCGTCTTTCTTGACCGGAGGGGCGTCCACCCCCGCAAACTAGGGGCCGCGCCCCCGCGGGTCAACCGCCCGCCCGTGCAAACTCTGTTTCAACCCGGAACCGGGCCCGGACTATCCCAGTATCATGAGAACACCGAGCTCGCTTCGCGCCCCATGGATCCCGGCGGGACCGGACCCCCGCGTATCAGACCCCGGAAGGAGAATCTCCCATGTTTCCACGCTCACGGGCGGTGATCGCCCTCGCCCTCGCCGCCGTGCTCACGGCCGGCGGCTTCGCCGTCTCTGCGGCCGCGCGCGCTCCGCGGACACGCGTCGTCACCGAGCGCACGGCGGAGAAGTCGACGAGCAACGCCGCGTTCCTCGGCGTCAACCTCCAGGATCTCTCGGACGGCCTCAGGGACACCTACGACTACGACGGCAGCGGCGTCGTGGTCGCCGGCGTCACTCCCGGGAGCCCGGCCGATAAGATCGGAATCGAGGAAGGCGACATCATCACGCGCTTCGACGAGCGGCAGGTCAACTCGGCGGACCAGCTGACCCAGCGCGTGCGCGCGCTGTCGCCGGGAGCGCTCGCCGGCGTGACGGTGTGGCGCGACGGCAAGAAGATCGATCTCGGGCGCGCCGAACTCGGCACGCTTTCCGACCGCAACGACGACCGGACGTGGACCCCGCGGGAGCGCCGCATGGTGCGCGCGCCCGAGGCGCCGCGAGCCCCGCGCGCGATGCGCGCGCCGGAGGCCCCGGAAGCGCCCGAGGCTCCGGAATCTCCCGAAGCGCCGTTCGGCCACTGGCAGCAGATGGCGCCCCGCATGCACGCGCTCCTGGGCATGGGGCGCGGTCGGCTCGGCATCCAGACGCAGAACTTGAACGGCGATCTCGGTGGCTACTTCGGCGCGCCCGACGGCAAGGGTGCGCTCGTCCTGAGCGTGATCGAGAACACGCCGGCGGACAGGGCCGGGCTCAAGGCCGGCGACGTGATCCTCTCGGTCGAGAGCAAGGACGTGGCGAACGTCGATGAATTGCGCGCAGCGCTGCGCAAGCAAAGCGCGGGCGACGTCACGCTCAAGATCCGCCGCAAGGGCGCCGAGCGCACGATTCGCGCCACGCTCGCGAATGCCGATTCCGAGCGCAACCTGCTCGGCCACGGCGACTGGATGGGCCGCATCCCCGACGGCGGCGGTCCGGGCGAGATGCACTTCGAGGGCATGGACGGCATGAAGGACGAGGACCGCAACCAGATGCGCAAGGATCTCAACGACATGCGCAAGCAGATCGAGGAGATGCGCCGCGAGATCAAGAACTCGCGCTGATTCCCGCTGCGCAGTCGACTTCGGGCCCGCACTCCGCAAGGGGGGCGGGCCCATTCGCGATAGGGGTCGTCCGAACCTGCGCTTGCCCGATTCCGGGGCGCGCCCTACCTTCGCCCCATGCCTCCCGCACGCTCGCGCCCGCCCACCGCCCGCTTCTGCCCCTACTGCGGGACGCCGCTCGCCCCCATGGACGATCACGGCACCGTGCGGCCGACCTGCCCCAGGTGCGGCTTCATCGCCTATCAGAACCCCGCGCCCGCGGTCGGCGTGATCCTCGAGCGCAAGGGTGATGTCGTGCTCGTGCGCCGGCGCTACGAACCGCAGGTCGGCTACTGGGGCCTGCCCGCGGGCTTCATGGAGTACGGCGAATCGCCCGAGCAGACCGCGCAACGCGAGGCGCTCGAGGAAACCGGCCTCAAGATCGAGGTCGAACGCCTGCACGGGGCGTATCGGGCCGGGCTGGGGGCGCCGCGGGTGGTGCTGCTGGTTTATCGCGCGCGCATCGTCGGGGGCCGACTCCGGCCGGGCGACGACGCCGACCAGGTGGACTGGTTCGGACTCACGGAGTTGCCCGAGCTCGCGTTTCGCTCACACCAAAGGGCGCTGCGCGAGTACCATCGCGCCTTCCGTCGTGGCGAGGGCATCGCGCCCCGTCGCTGACGCGGCCACCGGAGGGCCCACAGCGTGCATACCCGTCTCGTGATCGCCGGCGCGTTCGGCGCCTCGCTGCTGATGGTCGCGCCCCCTGCGCACGCGCAGGTACCTGACGCCCGAAGGCTGGGCATGGGCGGCGTGATCCTCTCGGAAGTCTCGCAGTCCT
>JBDTYW010000174.1:0-5215 GCA_040005445.1 Candidatus Eiseniibacteriota bacterium | reverse complement strand
CCGTGGTCGACCTGTTCCTCGCCGGCGGAGCAGCGCGCTTCGCCCACGAGGATCCGGTGGACGGCGAGCTCGTGGCCGGCGCAACCTGGCGCCACGCCCTCGAGCTGTCGCACTTTGCCGCGGCGAGCATCTGCGCGTTCGGCCGGCCGGTCGGGTTGCTGGTGGCCGACGCCGCGTTCCGCCCCCGACCGCTCGGCGACGGCGACCTCGCCCTGTTGCGGGGCCTCGCGCGTGTCGCCGGCGCGGCGATCGAACGCAGCCGCCTCGCGGCCGACCGCGCGGAGCGGGCGGGTCAGCTCGCCACGCTCGAGGAGCTTTCGCGCAGCGCGGTCACGCCGGCGAGCCTGCGCACGGAGCTCGCGCTCGTGGTGCGCGCGGGCACGCAGGCGCTGAGTTGCCGCGGCGGCGTGCTCTGGCGCATGTCCGCCGAGCGACCGGAGGGCGGCGGCGCGGGGCTCGTCCTCGAGACCATCCACGTGAGCGACGATCGCATCGACCCGCTTCGCCAGGCGGAGGCGCTCGAGCCGTTCGCGCGCGCGGTGGCGCGCCAGCGCGGCGCCCGCGGCGTCGAGGCCGCGGCCGCGGATCCCCATCTCGATCCCGCCGCGGTGCGCGGCATGGGCGCGCTCTACTTCGCCCCGCTGCTCACCTCCGCGGGCACGCTCGGGGTCATGGGCTTCTTCGGCCCGGCCCCGCGCTCGCTCTCCGAGCCGGCGGCGTTCGACGCGGTCGATGCGCGCGTGGCTGAGGCGGTGATCGCCCAGGCCACGACCGTGCTCTCCCAGGCGCTGCTCTCCGACCGCGTGCGCGGAGCCGAGGCGCGGCTGGCCGAGCTCGCGAAGCACGTCGCCTCGAACGAACGCCTCGCCGCGCTGGGCGCGATCGCCGCGCGCGCCGCGGAGGAGGCGCAGCACCCGCTGGCGTCGATCGGCGGCTTCGCGCGGCGCGTCCACCGGAGCCTCGGCCACGACGATCCGAATCGCGAATATGTCGAGATCATCCTGCGCGAGTCCGAGCGCCTCGAGCGCCTGCTCGCGGAGCATCGCCAGTTCGTCAGCCTTTCCCGGCCGCGGCTCGCGCTTGAGAGCGTCAACCAGATCCTGGCCGGGACGCTGACCGCGCTCTCCGACGGCATGGTCAAGCGCCGGGTGCGCCTCCTCAAGAAGCTCGCCCCCGATGTGCCCGCGTTGCTGCTCGACGCCGAGAAGATCCGCCAGGTCGTGCGCAACATGCTCGAGAACGCGCTCGACCAGGTGCCGCAGGGCGGACGCGTGCGCGTCGAGACGCGCAAGACCCAAGGCTATGTCGTGGTCGAGATCGCGAGTGACGCCCCGCCGCTTTCGGGCGACATGCTCGAGCAGCTGTTCGTCCCGTTCGTCACCTCGCGCAAGGGGGGCGACCCGGTCGGGCTCGCGCTCGCGCAGCAGGTCGTGCAGAGTCACGGCGGGGAGATCCGCGTGCGCTCGGAGGGGGACTGGGGTGTAATCTTCTCATTCACCCTGCCGGTGGTGGAGAATGCTGACCGGCGGGCCAGCCAGGATCGCCGCGGAGTGCGAATGGACCGGCGCAATCGCTTCCCGGCTGCGTAAGCGGCGGCGGTGGCGGGGGTTGACGGAGCAGAACGTCGGCTGCTATAAAAGCGGGGCTCAGGAGAGGGGCGCGGGAGTCATCCCGGCCCTTTTCCATTGAGGCCGGTTTTCGGGCGACCCTAGCTCAGTTGGTAGAGCACCAGACTGAAAATCTGGGTGTCCGCGGTTCGATTCCGCGGGGTCGCACCACCCGTGGGGTAGGACGTGATGGGCTGGTGTAGCTCAGCTGGTAGAGCAGCGCACTCGTAATGCGCAGGTCAGCGGTTCGATTCCGCTCACCAGCTCCATCCCCACCCGGGTATCCGCGGGCCACGCGCCTGCGTCGCGCGTGAGGCCAGGGCCCACGATCCGAACGGCCGTCCCGGCCGCGCGGGCGGGCGCCCTGGCCTCGCGCATTTCCACCGAGGAGACGATGGCCGACGACGCGCCGCTCATGATCAGCGTCTCCGGGATCCGCGGCATAGTGGGGCGCTCGCTCACGGTGCCGGTGCTGGTCGACTACGCGTCGGCGTTCGGGCGCTTCGTCGGCCGCGGTCCCGTGGTGGTCGGGCGCGATGCGCGCACCAGCGGGCCCTGGGTGCTCGAGGCCGTGGCGGCCGCGCTCTGTGGCGTCGGCTGCGACGTGCTCGACGTGGGGCCCGTGCCCACGCCCGCCGTCCAGGTCGCGGTGCTCGACCACGGGGCGGTCGGCGGCATCGTGATCTCCGCCAGCCACAACCCGGCGCCCTGGAACGCGCTCAAGCTGCTCGGCCCGACCGGCGAGTTCCTCGATGCGGCGGCCTCGGCGCGCTACCTCGAGAGCGTCGGCGCGCCGGGGGCGGCATGGGCGACGCACGAGGCGCTCGGCTCGGTGCGCCCCGTCCCCGGCGCGATCGACAGCCAGGTGCGCCGGGCGCTCGCGCACCCGGACCTCGCGCGTGCGGCTTGGCCGCGGGCCCCGCGCGTTGCCGTCGACGGCTGCCGCTCGGTGGGCGGACTGGCCACCCCGCGCGCCCTGCGCGAACTCGGCTGCGAGGTCCTCGAAGTCGACTGCGAGGCCGACGGCGCGTTCACGCGCGGTCTCGAGCCGACGCCGGAGAACCTGGGCGCGCTCGGCCGGGCGGTGGTCGAGGGCGGGGCCGACTTCGGCCTGGCCCACGATCCCGACGCCGACCGCTGCGCCGTGGTCGGCCGGGACGGCGTGGCGCTGGGCGAGGAGGCGACGCTGGCGCTGGCTGTGCAGGTCGTGCTCGACCGCCGTCGGGGGCCGATCGTGACCAACCTCTCGACCTCGCGCATGGTCGAGGATCTTGCCGACGTGGCCGGGGTGCCGTTCCACCGGACGCGCGTCGGGGAGGCCCACGTGGTCACCGGGATGAAGCAATTCGGCGCGGTGATCGGGGGAGAGGGCAACGGGGGGGTGATCGCCCCCGAGGCCCATCTCGGCCGGGACGGGACCGTGGCGGCCGTGCTGTTGTGCCAGTCCTGGGCCGATGCCGGCGGGGACCTCGCCCGGGCCGTGCAGCGGCTCCCGGCCTATGTCATGATGAAGGCCAAGGTGGAGGGAGTGCAGGACTGGCCCGGCCGGTCGACCGAGCTCGAGCGCGCGCTGTCGGAGTTTGCGCTCGACCGGACGGACGGGCTGCGCTTTTCAAGGGATCGGGCCTGGCTGCACGCCCGCCCGTCCGGCACCGAGCCGATCGTGCGACTGATTGCCGAGTCGCCGGAGGCTGCCGTCACCGAGGAACTGATCGCGCGCGCGCGCCGGGTCTTCCAGGCCTGAGCCTGCGCGCATCGTCGTGTCCACCGCGGCCCAGCCCTCGCCGCAGTCATCCCCAACCACCTGCGCGGCATCGTCCGCGACGGAGGCCCCATGTGCGGGATCGTCGGATATCTCGGTGACCAGGAGGTCGTTCCCCTCCTTGTTCGAGGGCTGGAGCGCCTGGAGTATCGCGGCTATGACTCGTCCGGCGTCGCCGTCATCGGGGGCGGCGCGCTCACGACCGTCAAGTCGGTCGGCAAGATTCGGGCGCTCAAGGAGCGCCTCGATGGCCGCGAGTTCGAGGGCAGGCTCGGCATCGCGCACACGCGCTGGGCGACCCACGGCGCGCCGAGCGACCGCAATGCGCACCCCCTGACGGATTGCAAGGGGCGCATCGCCGTCGTTCACAACGGCGTGATCGAGAACTGGCTCGCGCTCAAGAAGCTGCTCGAGTCGGAAGGGCATGTCTTCGCCACCGAGACCGACAGCGAAGTGCTGGCCCACCTGATCGAGAAATACCTGCCCGGGCACACCCTGGAGCAGGCGGTCTCGACCGCGCTGCAACTGGTCGACGGCACGTACGGCATCGCCGTCGTCGCCGCCGACCACCCGCGCAAGCTGGTCGGGGCGCGCCACGGCTCGCCGCTGGTCATCGGCGTCGGCGACGGCGAGACCTTCCTCGCCTCCGACGGCGCGCCGCTCCGGGAGCACACCCAACGCGTCGTCTACCTCGACGACGGCGAGATGGTGGTGATCGACGACGACGGCTACCGCACGCTCACGATCGAGGGCGAGGCGGTGGACAAGCGCGTCGATGAGCTGAACTGGGACCTCGAGCAGATCGAGAAGGCGGGCTTCCCGCACTTCATGCTCAAGGAGATCCACGAGCAGCCCGAGTCGGTGCGCAATGCCATGCGCGGGCGGCTGCTCCACGATGTGGGAACGGCGAAGCTCGGCGGCCTGAATCTCGACGAGGAGCAGTTGCGCGACATCCGTCGCATCGTGATCACGGCGTGCGGCACGTCCTACTACGCCGGGCTGATCGGCGAGTACCTGCTCGAGGAGCACGCGCGCATCCCGGTCGAGGTCGAGTACGCCTCGGAATTTCGTTACCGCAACCCGATCCTCGAAGAGGGGACGCTGGTGATCGCGATCTCCCAGTCGGGCGAGACCGCCGACACGCTCGCCGCCATGCGTGAAGCGCGGCGCCGCGGCGCCACCGTGTTGGGGATCGTAAACGTCGTCGGTTCGACGGTCGCGCGCGAGGCGGGTCGCGGCGTCTACATCCACGCGGGCCCGGAGATCGGCGTCGCCTCGACCAAGGCGTTCACGTCGCAGGTGACGGTGCTTGCGCTCCTGACCATGCACCTCGGCCGCCTGCGCGACATGTCGCAGGAAACCGGGAAGGCGATGGCCGAGGAACTGGAGCGCATCCCCGGCAAGATCGAGCGCATCCTGTCGGCCGCCCCGGCGATCCACGAGATCGCGGCGCAGCTCCTGCACCACAACAACTTCCTGTACCTGGGCCGCGGCGTGAACTTCCCGGTCGCGCTCGAGGGCGCGCTCAAGCTCAAGGAGATTTCCTACATCCATGCCGAGGGCTATCCCGCGGCCGAGATGAAGCACGGGCCGATCGCGCTCATCGACGAGCACATGCCGGTCGTGTTCGTGTGCACGCGTGACAGCGCCTACGAGAAGGTGATGACCAACATGCAGGAGGTGCGCGCGCGCCATGGCAAGATCCTCGCGATCGCGACCGAGGGCGACGCCGACGCGTTCACGCCTCTGCTCTCCGTGGTCCCGCTCCAGCTGCTGGCGTACTCGATGGCGGTCCTGCGCGGCTGCGACGTGGACATGCCGCGCAACCTCGCCAAGTCCGTCACGG
>JBDTYW010000173.1:0-5232 GCA_040005445.1 Candidatus Eiseniibacteriota bacterium | reverse complement strand
CAGATCGCGAGCGGGAAGTTCCACGGCGGGATCACAGCGCCGACGCCGAGCGGAAGGTAGACCTGGGTGTCCGTCTCGCCGGGCAGTTGGGTGAGCGGCACCGGCTGGTCGTAGCGCAGCATCTCGCGCGCGTAGAACTCCATAAAGTCGATCGCTTCGCCGGTGTCGGCGTCGGCCTCGGCCCACGACTTGCCGACCTCGAACACCATCCACGCCGAGAACGTGTTGCGCCGCTCGCGCATGCGCTTCGCGGCCTCGACCAGGTAGGCGGCGCGCTCGGCGGCCGGCACGCGCGACCACGACGCGAACGCGTTCGCTGCGGCCTCGACCGCCAGCTCGGCCTGGGCGCGCGAGCCCGACTGGAACGTGCCGAGCACTTCGCCGGGGCGCGCGGGGTTCGTGGTCGTGAACGGCTTCTCGCCGCCATCGACGCGCTCGCCGTTGATCACGAGCGGGTAGGTCTTGCCGAATTGCGCCTTGACCTCGGCGAGCGCCTTCTCGAACGCGGCGCGCTCGGCCGGCTGAGAGAAGTCGAGGTAGGTCGTGGGCGCGTAGGGCGGGAGTGACTCGAAGCGGACCGGGGCAAGGCGGCCGGCGGCCGGCGTGGCGGCGGGGGTCATCGGCGTGTCCTCCAGAAAAGGGTACGGCCCGAGTCTATCAGATGGTGCGCCTCGCGCCCCCGGGCATGCTGCTAGACCAATCGCGTGTACTTGCCCTCGAGGAACGGCGCCCAGGTCTTGCCGTCGATCGAGACCTCCAGTACGAACGAGTACTGGTCGTCCCCAGGGAAATCGTAGGTGGCGCGCGACACGCCCATCGGCGAGCGGGCGGTCAGCACGAGCTTTGATCCCTCGAAGCCGCCCTCGAACGCGGCGCGCCCCATGCCGAACGAGTCCCACCAGTCCATGACGTGGGTCTTGCGCGCGGCATCGTAGGAAATCACCGCGTGGCCGCGAAAGTTGACCACGCCGGCGCGCTCCTGCTCGTAGTCCTGCACGACGATGAAACCGCTGAGTGCGAGGCGATTGTTCACGCGCGCGTTCGCCGCGCCGCCGACCGGGTCCATGGGGGAAGGGTGGATCAGTTCTTCGCCGGTCCACTGACCGACCATCACCTGGAGCTTCTCGTGTTCAGTGCCGGGGCGGGGAGTCTCCATGATCATCTCCTTGCGGGGTCGGTGTCCGGGATCCGTTCCGCGAGCACGACGCCCGAGAAACGCTTGATCTCTTCCTTGCGCTTGGGCGGCGACAACGCCCCCATGATCCGCCACAACCACGCCATCGGCGGCTTTCGATCGAGACGCAGGGCATTCTGCCAGATCGAGAAAAACTCGCACTCGCGAAACCCGTGCGGCCCGAAGAAACCAACCCCTTCGGCGGGACCGAACAGGAATGGCGCGCCGCTCTCCGCGAGTTTCTTGCCCCAGTTGCGGGCCATGAACTGAAGTAACGCCGGCGAGGCGAGGTCGAACAGCCATTGCTCCAGTCCGGGCGCCGCGTGGAGATCGTCGGCCAGCGTCGCGACCGCCTCGGGCGAGAGACAAATGAGGAGCCCTTCGCTTACCACCAGAACCCGCCGCCCCGGAGCGCCGACGCGCGCGAAAAGCTCGCGCCGCGCTGATCTGTCGGCGAGGTCGAGCGACACCGACTCGAGGGCGCACACCGGCGCGTCGCGGCCGAGGATGGCGCGCTTGTACTCGATCATGGGCGGCAGGTCGACCTCGATCCATCGCAGGTTCGCGCGCAGCGCGCTCGATCGCGTCGTCCATCAACTTGGTGCGCACCACGATGGGCCACGCGCCCGCGCTCCCGCGCATCGAGCTCATGGCCTCCGCGATCGCCTTGCCCTGGTGGCCGGCGAGTTCGCGAGCATGGCGATCGCGGAAGAGTGCGTCCGGGCGCTCGGACTCGAGCGCCCGGTAGTAGGCGACCCAGTGCGCGGTGTCGGAGACGTGGGTGATGTCGCTGCTCGACGGTGTCATGGATCCTCCTCAGCTCTCCGAAGGCCCGGGGGTCGGGGGGTCTCCGGGAGCGAGCGTACGAAATGTACAACTCGTACATTTTGTACGCTCGCTTCCGGACGAAGGGACCGCCCGGGCACCGGGTCGCGCGGCCTCCCGCCGGAGGGAGTCGTGACCCGCCCACGCGCATGCGGTAGATTCCCCGGATGCCCCTGACCCCGGGAACCCGACTCGGCCCCTACGAAATCGTCTCCCCGCTCGGCGCCGGCGGCATGGGGGAGGTCTGGCGCGCGCGCGACGCCCGCCTCGGGCGCGAGGTCGCGATCAAGGCGCTGCCCGCGGAGTTCGCGAGGGACCCCGAGCGGCTGGGTCGCTTCGAGCGGGAGGCGCAGGTGCTCGCCTCGCTCAATCACCCGAACATCGCTTCGATCTACGGACTGGAGACGAGCGACGGCGTGCCGCATCTCGTACTCGAGCTGGTCGACGGCGAGACGCTCGCGGCCAGGCTGGCGCGCGGTCCGCTGCCCCCGGCCGAGGCCCTGCGGGTCGGCGTGCAGGTCGCCGCCGCGATCGCGGTCGCGCACGAGCGCGGCGTCGTGCATCGCGACCTGAAGCCCGGCAACATCATGTTGAGCGCCGCGGGCGTGGTCAAGGTGCTCGATTTCGGCCTCGCGAAGAGCGACGCGCCGCCGGCTTCGAGCGCGGGCCTCTCCGATTCGCCGACGATGCTCCCCGCGCGAGGCGCCACGATGGAGGGCGTCGTGCTCGGCACCGCCGCGTACATGAGCCCCGAGCAGGCGCGCGGCAAGTCGATCGACCGGCGCAGCGACGTGTGGTCGTTCGGCTGCGTGCTGTTCGAGTGCTTCGCCGGGCGGCCCGCGTTCGCCGGGGAGACGACGTCGGACCTGATCGGCAAGATCCTCGAGCGCGAGCCCGACTGGGGGGCGCTGCCCGCCGGGACTCCGCCAAAGGCGCGCGAAATCCTCAAGCGCTGCCTGCGCAAGGACGCCGAGGAGAGGCCGCGCGATATCCGTGACGTCGGGCTCGAGCTGGCCGAGCCGGCGGCTGGCGGCGCGCGCGGCGACGCGGCGCGCGAGCGCTCGGTCGCGGTGCTCCCGTTCGACAACCTGGGTGCGGCCGACGACGAGTACTTCGCCGACGGCATGACCGACGAGATCCTGAATGCGCTCGCCCACCTCGAGGGCCTGCGGGTCGCGGCGCGGACGTCATGCTTCGCGTTCAAGGGCAAGCGCGAGGATTTGCGAACGGTGGGCGAGAAGCTCGATGTCGCGACCGTGCTCGAGGGCAGCGTGCGGCGCTCGGGCCCCCGTCTGCGCATCACGGTACAGCTCGTCAATGCGGCCGACGGCTACCAGCTGTGGTCCGAGCGCTACGACCGCGAGGTCACCGACGTGTTCGAGGTGCAGGATGAGATTGCAGGCGCGATCGCCGCGAAGCTCAAGGTGTCGATGCACGGCGAGGCGGAGGGGGCTCGCACGCGGCACGGCACAAACAGCGTCGAGGCCTATGAGCTGTTCCTCAAGGGCCGCGCGCTCCAGCAGCAGCGCCGCCAACTGCGCCAGGCGATCGCGTACTTCGAGCAGGCGCTCGCACTCGATCCGGACTACGTGGAGGCGCTTGCCTGGCAGGCGGACTCCTACCGATTGCTCGGAACATTTTCGGCTGCGCCGTTTGCGGAAGTGATGCCGCGTGCGCGCGCGCTGGCCGAGCGCGCGGTCGCGCTCGATCCGGACCAGGCCGAGGCACTCACCACGCTGGCCGACGTGCACTCGCAATTCGACTGGGACTTCGACCGCGCCGCGCCGCTGTTCGCTCGCGCGCTCGAACTGGATCCCCGCAATTCGCGGGCCCGCTGCGAGCGGGCGCTGTGGGGCTGCGCCCATGGTGCGGTTGCGATGGAGGACGGCCTGCGCGAGATTGCGAGGGCCGCCGAGGAGGATCCGCTCAACTCGTGGGTTCTCACGATGAACAGCATGGTGCTCTGCTCGGCCGGCCGCTTCGAGGAGGCCTGCGCCGTTTCCGACCGGGCGGTGGCGATTGATCCCGACTCGTTCATCTCGCACTTTGCGCTGATCCAGGCGCTTGGAGCGACGGGAAATCTGGAGCGCGCGATCGCGATCGTCGCGGCCGCGGCGGGTCTCGACAAGGAAGCGGTGCAGTTCCTCGGGCGCTCGGTGGAGGAGCGCGAGCCGCTGCTCGTGCAGGCGCGCATCCTCGTATTTTGCGACCGCCTACGGGCGAACCCACGATTCGACGATTTGACTCGAGAGGTGTGGAAATGACGCTGACTCCGGGCACGAAGGTCGGCCCATACGAAATCATCGGCCCGCTTGGCGCCGGCGGCATGGGCGAGGTCTATCGCGCGCGCGACACGCGCCTTGGCAGGGACGTCGCGATCAAGGCGCTGCCCGCCGAGTTCGCGCGCGACCCCGAGCGCTTGGCGCGCTTCGAGCGCGAGGCCAAGCTGCTGGCCTCGCTCTCGCACCCGAACATCGCCGGCATCTACGGGCTCGAGCTGGAGGACGACCATCGCTACCTGGTGCTCGAGTACATCGAGGGCGAGACGCTCGCCGCCCGGCTCATGCAAGGCCCGCTCGGCGTGCCCGAAACCGTCGAGGTGTGCGCCGGGATCGCGGCCGCGCTCGAGAGCGCCCACGAAGGCGGCGTCGTGCACCGGGACCTCAAGTCCGCCAACGTGATGTTGACGAGCACGGGCGTGGTCAAGGTGCTCGACTTCGGCCTTGCCAAGGGCGGCGGGGGTGTGGCGTCCGGCTCGTCCGCGGACGGCGCGCTGTCGGCCTCGCCCACGATGACCTACGGCTACATGGGCACCGAGGCCGGCATGGTGCTCGGCACTGCGGCCTACATGTCGCCCGAGCAGGCACGCGGCCGCGCACTCGACAAGCGCACGGACATCTGGTCGTTCGGCTGCGTGCTGTTCGAGTGCCTCACGGGCAAGCAGGCGTTTGCGGGCGAGACCGTGTCGGACCTGATCGCGCACATCCTGACCGGCGAACCCGATTGGGCCGCGCTCCCCGCGGCCACGCCGCCGCGCCTGCGCGAGTTGCTGCGGCGCTGCCTCGAGAAGGACGCGCGCCGCCGCCTGCGCGACATGGGCGACGCGCGGATCGAGCTCGAGGAGGTGCTCTCGCCGCGCGGCAGCGCGTCGAGCGCGGCGGTGTCGGCGTCGGTCGCGGGGGCGGTGGACGCGGCGACTAGGGCGGCCGTGGCCCCGAAGAAGTCGGCGGGCG
>JBDTYW010000172.1:0-5246 GCA_040005445.1 Candidatus Eiseniibacteriota bacterium | reverse complement strand
TCGCACGGCGCGACTTCGCGACGCCGCTCGTGCTGCCGCCGAATTACCGCTTCCGGTTCGCGATCAAGGGCGACCTCGGTCCCGAGAACCTCGAGTTCAAACTGATCGACTCGACGGGGGCAAACGTGTGGTGGATGAATCGCCGCGACTTCACGTTCCCGCGCGACTGGCAGGCGATCTCGACCCGCAAGCGCCAGATCGAGTTTGCGTGGGGGCCCGGCGGCGGCGGCGAACTCGCGCGCGCGGCCGCGATCGAGATCGCGATCACGGCCGGCTCGGGCGGGCAGGGGACGGTATGGCTCGACGACTTCACGCTCGAGCCGCTGCCGCCGGCCGATGCGCCCGCGCCCGCCCCGCTCGCGCGTGCCTCGAGCGCGGCCCGCGGTGCGCCCGCGGCGCTCGCGCTCGATGCCGACTCGCTGACGGCGTGGCGCAGCAAGCCCGGCGACCGGCGGCCCGCGCTCACGGTGGACTACGGCACGCCGCGCGAACTGTCCGCGCTGACGCTCGACTGGCTGCCGGGCGCCGCGCTCTCAAGCTACGCGATCGACTTCTCCGACGACGGCGCCGCGTGGCGCACCGTGCGTGAGGTCCAGGGCGGCGACGGCGGCCGCGACCTGCTCTACCTGCCCGAGAGCGAGACCCGCTTCCTCCGCCTGCGCGCGCTCGCCGACGCGCCGGCCGCGGGCATCGCGCTCGGCGCGCTCACGCTGCGCGACCCCTCGTGGGCGCCGGGCGTGAACGAGTTCTTCCGCCACGTCGCCGATGCGGCGACACCCGGCCTGTACCCGCGGGCGTACGCCGGGCAGCAGTCGTACTGGACGGTGGTCGGCGCCGATTCGAGCCCGGTCGAGGCGCTGTTCGACGAGGACGCGCGCCTCGAGCCGTGGAAGGGCGGCCCCTCGATCGAGCCGTGGTTGTTCACGGGCGGCAAGCTCGTCGGCTGGGCGGACGTGTCGCGCTCGTTCGGCCTCGAGGACGGCGACCTGCCGATGCCGCGCGTGACGTGGGACCAGGGCGGCCTCCAGCTCACGACGAGCCCGTTCGCGCTCGAGCCCTCGACCCGCGTGCCGCTGCTGGTGGTGCGCTACCGGCTGCTGAACCAGGCCGGCGAGCGCCGGAGCGGCGCGCTCGCGCTCGCGATGCGGCCGTTCCAGGTCAACCCGCCCACGCAGTTCCTCAATGCGCCGGGCGGCGTCGCCCCGCTGGCGACGATCGCGCGCCGGGGCGAGCTCGTGACGCTCGGCGATCACCCCGCGTTCACGTGGTCGCGCGCGCCGGACGCGTTCGGGGCCGCGACGTTCGACCAGGGCGACGCGGTCGCTGCGTACCTGCGCGCCGGCGTGACGCCGCCCGCGGATTCGGTGAGCGACGCCTCCGGCCACGCCTCGGCCGCCGCGCTCTGGAAGTTCGACCTCCTGCCCGGGGAAAACCTCACGGTCGAGCTGACGATCCCGATGAGCCCGCCCGATCCGGACATGCCGCCGGTGCGCCCGGTGCCGTTCGACCTAAACCGCGAGCTCACCGCGTTCGCGTGGCGCGGCCGCCAGGGCAACGTGGGCATCGAGCTACCGCTGTCGGCGGGGGAGGTCGTGCGCACGCTGCGCGCGCAGCTCGCGTGGGCGCGCGTCAACCGCGACGGCCCCGCGCTCCAACCCGGCTCGCGCTCGTACGAGCGCTCCTGGATCCGCGACGGCGCGCTCTCGTCAGCCGCGTTCCTGCGCATGGGCCAGCCCGACGTCGCGCGCGCGTTCGCACGCTGGTTCGCACCCTACGTGCCGGCCGACGGCGCGGTGCCGTGCTGCGTCGATCGCCGCGGGCCCGATCCCACTCCAGAGCACGACAGCCACGGCGAGTTCATCTACCTGGTCGCCGAGATCTTCCGCGCCACCGGCGACCGCGCGTTCGCCGAGGAGCTGTGGCCCGCCGCCGAGCGCGCGGCGAACCACATCGACGCGTTGCGCGAGCAGCGCCGAACCGCCGAATGGCGCACACCCGAGAACGCCCCGTTCTTCGGATTGCTGCCGCCGTCGATCAGCCACGAGGGCTACTCGGCGAAGCCGATGCACTCGTACTGGGACGACTTCTTCGCGCTCAAGGGCCTCAAGGACGCCACGTTCCTCGCAGGCGCGCTCGGGCACCGGGCAGAGGCCGCACACTTCGCGGCCTCGCGCGACACGTTTGCGTCCGACCTCGGGCGCTCGATTCGCGCCGCGATGGCCGTGCACGCGATCGACTTCGTGCCGGGCAGCGCGGACCTGGGCGACTTCGACGCGACCTCGACGACGATCGGCCTCGACCCGGTCGACGCCGAGACCGTGCTGCCCCCGGGTGCGCTCGAGGCGACGTTCGAGCGCTACTGGGACTTCTTCCGAAAGCGCCGCGACGGCATCGAGACCTGGGACGCGTACACGCCCTACGAGCTGCGCGCGGTGGGAGCGTTCGCGCGCCTCGGCTGGCGCGAGCGCGCGTACGAGGCGCTCAGCTGGTTCCTGCGCCACCGGCGCCCGCCCGAGTTCCGCGCGTTCACCGAGGTGGTGGGCCGCGACACCCGCCAGCCGCGATTCATCGGAGACGAGCCGCACAGCTGGGTGGGCACCGACTACGTGCGCTCGGTGCTCGACATGCTCGCGTTCACGCGCGGCGCCGCCGGCGCGCTCGTGGTCGCCGCGGGCGTGCCGCGCGCATGGGCGGAGCAGGCCCCGGGCGTGCGGGTCAGCCGCATGCCGACGCCTTTCGGGTCGTTCGGCTATTCGCTGCGCGTGGAGAACGGCATCGCGACCTGCGCGCTCGACGGCTGGCTGCGCGTGCCGCCCGGGGGGATCGAGGTCGCGCCCCCGGCCGGCGACGCGCCGTACCGGAGCGTGCGCGTCAACGGGCGCCCCGCGAAATTGACCGCCGACGGGCGCGTGGTCGTGCGGCAGGTGCCGGCGGAGATCGTCTTCCGGCCCTGAGGACAGGGAATTGTCAGGCCGCCGGTGAGGTGTATCGAATTTTGGGAGCGTACGAAACGTACGCGTTGTACGTTTTGTACGCGCCATTCCGGGAGACAGGTGCCCCCGGCCCTCCCCCGAGGCGGGCCGGTCAGCCCGGCAGCGCCTCGAGTTCCGCCTCGACCGGTGCCGGCCCATCGAGCACCGCCCCGTGTGAGATCGCGACCTGCCGGTAGAAGCGCGCGCTCGTCTTGGGCGTGCGCCGCATCGACTCGCGGTCCACGTGCAGCAAGCCGAAGCGCTTCGCGTACCCGTGCCCCCACTCGAAATTGTCGAGCAGCGACCACGCGAAGTAGCCGCGCACGTCCACGCCCTGGGCGATTGCGGCGCGCACCGCGTTGAGGTGCGCGTGCAGGTAGGCGACGCGCCGCGGATCGTCGAGCGTGCGCGCGTTCTCGGGCAGCGTGGCGGGCTCGTCGAACGCGGCGCCGTTCTCGGTGACGTAGAGCGGCAGCGGGGTGTAGCGGTCGCGCACCCAGGCCAGCGTGCGCGTCAGGCTCTCGGGATGGATCTCCCAGTCGAGCGCGGTGTATTCGGCGTCGGGATTGTGGACGGTGCTCGCGCGCGTCGGCCAGGCGGTGGGGTCATTCTCGGTCAGTCCGCGCGAGTAGTAATTGATGCCGAGATAGTCCATCGGCGTGCCGATGCGCCGGAAGTCCGCCTCGGGGAACTCCGGCCAGCCCTCGCCGTAGACCTCGCCCAACTCGGCGGGGTAGCTCCCCAAGAACAGCGCGTCCAGGTAGTGCCGATTGAACTGCGCGTCCGCGCGCCGCGTGGCGGCCAGGTCCTCCTCGCGCTCGCTCGCGGAATCCTTGGGCTCGAGGTTGATCACGATGCCCACCCGGCCGCCTGAGCGCGGGCCGGGCGCGGCGCGCAGCGCCTCGACCGCCGCGCCGTGCGCGAGCAGGAGGTGATGCGCGGCGCGCGGCGCCTCGAACGCGCTCTTATGTCCGGGCGCGAGTGCGCCGTGCAGGTAGCCGCCGTCGACGATCACCCACGGCTCGTTGATCGTCGCCCACAGCGCGACGCGGTCGCCGAGCGTCCGGTACATCAGCTCGGCGTAGTCGCCGAACCAGCCGGCGATGTCGCGGTCGAGCCAGCCGCCCAGGTCGTCGAGCGCGGCGGGCAGGTCCCAGTGGTAGAGCGTGACCATGGGCGCGATGCCGCGCTCGAGCAGGCGATCGACCAGCCGCGAGTAGAAGTCGAGGCCGGCGCGGTTGACCCGCCCCTTGCCCTCGGGCAGCACGCGCGCCCACGACACGCTGAAGCGGTATGCGTTGAGCCGGAGGCGGCGCATCCACTCGACGTCCTCGGCCCAGCGCCGGTAGTGGTCGCAGGCCACGTCGCCGGTGTCGCCGTTCACGACCCGGCCCGGCGTGTGCGCGAAGCGGTGCCAGATGCTCGGGCCCGCGCCGTCGGCGAGCGGCGAGCCCTCGACCTGGTAGGCCGAGGTCGCCGCGCCCCACAGGAATCCGGGCGGAAAGGCCGTCACCGGCCGAGCATGCCCTTCAGGTCCATGATCGTGCTCTGGTCGGAGACGATCACGCTGATCTTGTCCGACAGCTTGTCGACGTAGAGGTACTTGATGTAGTTCGGGTTCTGCGCGAGCGCCTTGTTGATGACCTCGATCGCGTTCGCGCGGCCGGTGGCCTCGATCACCTTGCGCTCGGCCTCCTTCTGTTCCTTCTCGAGCGTGTATTTCATCTGCTCGGCGGCCTGCTGGGCGACCTGCTTGGCCTCGATCGCCTTGGTGAACTCGGGCGTGAAGCGCACGTCGCGCAGAACGACCTCGTCGATGATGAAGCCGTCCTTCTCGATCAGCGCCTTGATCTTGGAATTGATCTCGTCCTGGATCGCGGCCCGGCGGGCCGAGTACACGTCCATGACCGCGTACTCGGAGATCACGAGGCGGATCACCGAACGCACCGCGGGCCGGATGATCTTCTCCTCGTAGTCGGGGCCGATCTTCTGGTGGATCTGCGCCACGCGGTTCGGGTCGAGGTGGTGCCAGACCGTGAGGTCGATGCCGACCTGCAGGCCCTCCTGGGTCGGCGACCACAGCGAGTCATCGATGCTCGATTTGCGGCCCTCGCCCGACGAACTCGACATCGTGTATTCCTGCCGCCTGAGGTCGTAGTCGTGGGTGTCGCAGATGAATGGCGGCACGAACGTGATGCCCTGCTGCGCGACCGAGAACTGCTTGGTCACCGTGTTGAAGATCACCAGCGCGTGCCCGACGGGGACGACGCGGAC
>JBDTYW010000171.1:0-5246 GCA_040005445.1 Candidatus Eiseniibacteriota bacterium | reverse complement strand
TCAGGATGTTCTCCATCCAGTGCGTGCCCTCGCGGCAGGGCGTGCACTTGCCGCAGGATTCGTGGCGATAGAACTTGGTGACGTTGAGCGCGAGATCAACCATGCAGACCTGGTCGTCGACGAACACCGCGCCGCCCGAGCCCAGCATCGAGCCCGCGGCCGCGACCGACTCGTAGTCGAGCGGCGTGTCGAGCTGGTCGACGGTCATCACCGGCACGGACGAGCCGCCCGGGATGATCGCTTTGAGCTTGTAGCCGGCCTTCATGCCGCCCGCGTAGTCCTCGAGCAGCGCGCGGATCGGCAGGCCGAGCGGCACCTCGTAATTGCCGGGCTTGTTGACCGGGCCCGAGACCGAGAACAGCTTCGTGCCGGGGCTCTTCTCGGTCCCCCACTGGCGGTACCAGTCGGCGCCGTTGAGCACGATCGGCGGCACGGCGCAGATGGTCTCGACGTTGTTGACCACGGTCGGGCTGGCGTACAGGCCCTCGACCGCGGGGAACGGCGGCTTGAGGCGCGGGGTGCCGCGCTTGCCCTCGAGCGAATTGAGCAGCGCCGTCTCCTCGCCGCAGATGTACGCGCCGGCGCCGAGGTGCAGGTGGCACTCGAGCGCGTACTCGGTGCCGCACACCTTTGCGCCGAGGTAGCCCGCGGCCTTCGCCTCGGCGATCGCGTTCTCGAGCACGGGCATGAGCCACGCGAACTCGCCGCGCAGGTAGATGTAGGCCACGTGCGAGCGGATTGCGTACGCCGCGAGGATCGAGCCCTCGATCAGCGAGTGCGGGTTCTTGGCCATGAGCTCGCGGTCCTTGAACGTGCCCGGCTCGGATTCGTCGGCGTTGACCACGAGGTAGCGCGGCTTGGGCGAATCCTTGGGCACGAACGACCACTTGAGCCCGGTCGGGAAGCCCGCGCCGCCGCGGCCCCTCAGGCCCGACGCCTTGACGAGATCGATCACCTCGGCGGGTGGGACCTTGCCGCCGATGATCTTCTCGACCGCCTTGTAGCCGTCGTACGCCTTGCGATAGACGTCGATGCCGGTGAGGCCGGGCGTGTCGATCGCCGCGAACAGGAGCAGGTCCTTCTTCATCGTCATGGCAGGGAGTCCACGATCTTGTCCACGTCGGCCTCGGTCAGGTTCTCGAGGAACTTCTGCTCGTTGACCTGGAGCATCGGCGCGTAGCCGCAGGCCGCGAGGCACTCGACCTTCTTGAGCGTGAAGCGGCCGTCCTTCGTGGTCTCGCCCACCTGGATGCCGAGCTTCTGCTCGAGCCGCCTGACCAGCTTCTCGGCGCCCATGATCGAGCACGACAGCGTGCAGCACACCTGGAGGACGTGCCGGCCGACGGGCTCGAGGTGATACATCGTGTAGAACGTCGCGACGCCGGCGACCTCGGGCGCGTCGACGTCGAGCGAGCGCGCCACCAGGTCGACCGCGTCCTGCGAGATGAAGCCGAAGCGCTCCTGCGCGAGCCACAGCGCGGGCATGATCGCCGACTCGCGCTGGTCGGAGGGATAGCGGGAGAGCATCTCCTGGATCCGGGCCTGGTCGGCGGCGTCGAAAGCGATCGGCTGGTCGAGGCGGACCAGGTCGACGCCGACCTTCGCGCTCAGTCCCACTCGAGCGCCCCCTTCTTCCACACGTAGGCGTACCCGACGAACAGGATCGCCATGAACAGCAGCATCTCGACCAGGGCGAGGAGGCCCAACTGGTCGAACGTCACCGCCCACGGGTAGAGGAAGACGATTTCGATGTCGAACAGGATGAACAGCACTCCGATCAGGTAGAACTTGACCGAGAAACGCTCACGGGCGTTGCCGAGCGGGGTCACGCCGCACTCATACGGGGAGACCTCGGTCTGGGACCGAAACGGGCGCCCCGCGAACGTCGAAAGCAGCATGATCACCCCCGAAACCACGAGGGCGAGCACGGCCAGGATCAGGATCGGCAGGTAATCCAGGAGCGGCAAACGGGTCTCCGGTCTGAGGAAGGGTTCCGGGCCGAAATCTAGCCTCGGCGCGGGTTTAGGTCAAGTGGGGCGTGCCCCGAGAGCGGGATTGATTCCTAGCGATCGCGTGGGATATGGTCGGCAACCTCATGGACGATCCGGATCTCTGGAACCAGGTGCGCGCCGAGATGGGCGAGCCGTCCTCCCCCGGCCGGCGCGAACGCGGGCGCCGGGACACGGTGGGGTTCGGCGGCCGCGGCAGCCACATGCGCGACGTGTGGGACGCCGCGCTCGCCCCGCCCGCGCCCGACGTGCTCGGGCCGCCCCCGGGCTTCGGCCAGCCGGTAAGGGCCGTGATCGCACCGCACGACGACTACGTCTACGCCGGCCGCGTCTACCGCCGGATCCTCCCGATGATCACGGCTCCTACCGTGATCGTCATCGGCGTCCTCCACGCGTGGAAGCGCTTCGGCCTGCGCTCGTGCGTCGTGTTCGACGACTAGGCCGCATGGAGCACGGCCGAGGACCGGATCCGCGTCTCGCCGCTGCGCGGGAGCCTGCGCGAGGGCCTGCGCGCGCGCCTCCCCGAAGACCGCGCGGTCGTCAGCTCGATGGTGCACGATGGCGAGCACTCGATCGAGGCGCTCGCGCCGTGGCTGCATCACGGACACCCCGAGCGCGAGATCCTGCCCGTGCTCGTCGCGCCCTCGACGTTCGAACAGCTTGTCCCCCTGGCCTCGGCGTTCGCCTCGGCGCTCTCGGAGGTGCTCGATGCATCCCGGCTCGAGCTCGGCCGCGACGTCGCGCTCGCGATCTCTGCCGACGCGATCCACTATGGCGCCGACTTCGGGGAGACGCGCTTCGGGCCGGGCGGGCCTCAGGCCCACGCCCACGCGCGCGCGCTCGACCACGCGCTGCTCACCGGCCCGCTCGCCGGTCCGGTGACGCGCGCGAAGGTGCGCGACGCCTACGAGAGGTGGGTCGATCCGATGCACCCGACGAACTATCGCTGGACGTGGTGCGGGCGATTCTCGATCCCGTTCGGATTGCTCGTGCTCGAGCAGATGGGCGGAGCGCACGGCTGGCCGCTCGCCTACGCGACGTCGACGAGCGCGCCGCAACTGGCGCTGGGCGAATTTGGTTTCGGGGTCACCGCACCCGCGGAGGACGGGCACTTCGTGGGTTATCCGGCGGCCGCGTACACCGCGCGCCTTGCGACATCGGGCGACGGTTTGTAAACTGGGCAGCAACCATATCCAGGAGGTTCCGCCCATGAAGATCCGCACCCTGGCAGCCTCGCTGCTGATCCTCGTCGCCCTGCCCGGCCTGGCCCATGCCGGCAACTGGGTGTTCGGCCCGCAGGTCGGGCTGAGCGTCAATCCGGACCAGTTCGTCGCCGGGCTCCACGCCGTCGCACCGCTCTCCCGCAGCGTGGACTTCGTCCCGAGCGCCGACCTCGGCTTCGGTGACGACGCGTTCACGTTCGCGCTCAACGGCGACGTGCGCGTGAACGTCGCGCCCCTGAGCAAGGTCAAGCCCTACGTCGGCGCCGGCATTACCTGGTACAACGTCAATCCCAGCACGGACGGCGTGGCCACGTTCAGCGAGACCGGGGCGAGCCTGCTCGGCGGGATGTGGCTCAACCGCGGCGGAGGCCTCGCGCTCTACCTCGAGGGCCGCATCGGCCTGGGCGACGTGCCCGACTTCAAGGCGCTGGTCGGATTCAACTGGTAGACGAATCGGGAGCGCCCTGGGCGCGCTCCCGGTGCTGGGCGACCAGTTTCTCCACCACTTCGGGCTCGGCGAGCGTGCTGATGTCGCCGAGCCCGTCGTATTCGGTGGCGGCGATCTTGCGCAGGATGCGGCGCATGATCTTTCCGCTGCGGGTCTTGGGCAGGCCGGGTACGACGTGCACGACGTCGGGCGCGGCGAACGAGCCGATCGCCTGCTTCACCCGCTCCCGGAGCGCGCCCTCGACCGCCGCGAGCCCGCCCGCGCCCTGCGCCTCGATCGCCTTCGCAGCCTCGGCATTGAGCACGACGTAGGCATAGATCGCGGTGCCCTTGATCGCGTGCGGGTAGCCCACGACCGCGGCCTCGGCCACGCTCTCGTGCGCGACCAGCGCGCTCTCGACCTCGGCGGTGCCGAGGCGGTGCCCCGACACATTGAGCACGTCGTCGATGCGCCCCGTGATCCAGTAGTAACCGTCCTCGTCGCGCCGGCAGCCGTCGCCCGTGAAGTAGAGCCCCTTGTACTGTGAGTAGTAGGTCTGGATGAAGCGCTCGTGGTCGCCCCACACCGTGCGCGCCTGGCCCGGCCAGGCCGTGCCCATGCACAGCGCGCCCGAGACGCCGTTGCCATCGAGCACGCGGCCGTCGACCGGGTCGACGAGGATCGGCTGGATCCCGAAGAACGGCAGCGTCGCCGAGCCCGGCTTGGTCGGCGTGACGCCGGGGAGCGGTGTGATCAGGATCCCGCCGGTCTCGGTCTGCCACCAGGTGTCGACCACCGCGCAGCGCTTCTCGCCGACCACGTCGTGATACCAGCGCCAGATCTCCGGGTTGATCGGCTCGCCGACCGAGCCGAGCACGCGCAGCGACTTGCGCGAGGACTTCTTGACCAGCCCGTCCCCCGCCTGCGCGATCGCCCGGAGCGCCGTGGGCGCGGTGTAGAAGATATTGATCTTGAGGTCGTCGACCATGCGCCAGTAGCGCCCGGCGTCGGGATGAAGCGGCGTCGACTCGAACAGCACGGTGGTCGCGCCGTTGGCGAGCGGACCGTACACGATGTAGCTGTGCCCCGTGATCCAACCCACGTCGGCGGCGCAGCAGTAGACCTCGCCCTCCTGGTAGTCGAACACCAGCTTGTGCGTCATCGCAGCGTACACGAGGTAGCCGCCGGTCGAGTGCATCAGGCCCTTCGGCTTGCCGGTGCTGCCCGAGGTGTAGAGGATGAAGAGCGGGTCCTCGGCCCCCATCCACGCCACGGTGCAGGTCGAGCGCTGCTTCTTCATCTCCTCCTCGAGCCAGTGATCCCGCCCCTGCTTCATCGGGACCCCGGTGTCCGTGCGGCGCGCGACCAGCACGGACTCGACCAGCTCGAGGCCCTCGATCGCGCGATCGGCGATCGCCTTGAGCGGGATCGCGCGGCCGCCGCGCACGCCCTCGTTCGCGGTCACCAGCACCTTGCAACGCGCATCGAGGATGCGGTCGCGCAGCGACTCGGCGCTGAAGCCTGCGAACACCACCGAGTGCACGGCGCCGATGCGCGCGCAGGCGAGCATCGTGGCCACGGTCTCGG
>JBDTYW010000170.1:0-5267 GCA_040005445.1 Candidatus Eiseniibacteriota bacterium | reverse complement strand
GCGGACGGGATGAACTGGAAATTCCTGTACGATGCGACGCGCGGACTGTTCGCGATCGGCTTCCGGCTGCCCGACTCCCACGGGCCGGGACGGATCGATGCCTCGTACTACGACCTGCTGGCCTCGGAGTCCCGCCTCGCGAGTTTCATCGCCATCGCGCGCGGACACGCGCCCCAGGAACACTGGTTCCGCCTCTCGCGTGCGCTCGTGCGCGTCGAAGGCTCGACCACGCTCGTTTCGTGGAGCGGCTCGATGTTCGAGTACCTGCTGCCGCTCCTCCTGATGCGCAGCCATCCCCAGACACTGCTCGAGAATGCGTGCCGCGCGCTGCTGCGCGCCCAGATCCGATACGGCCAGCACAACGGAGTCCCGTGGGGCATCTCCGAGTCGGCGTACGACGTGCAGGACGCGCACGGAACCTATCAGTACAGGGCGTTCGGTCTGCCGGGCGCGGGGCTCAAACGCGGCCTATCCAACGACCTCGTGATCGCTCCCTACGCCACGGCGCTGGCCGCCATCCTTGATCCGGCCGCTGCGGCGAGCAACCTGCGGCGCCTCACGCGCGTGGGCGCGCTCGGGCGGTACGGGTTCGTCGAGGCGCTCGACTTCACGCCGCGACAGGCGCAGTCGAGCGACGCGGAAGCCGCGACTGCGCCGGCCCGCATGCGCGTCGTGGACGCCGCCTTCGCGCACCACCAGGGGATGAGCCTGCTCGCTCTTGCCGCCGCCGTGCTGGGCGCCCCGATGGTGCGGCGCTTTCACAGCGACCCGCGCGTGGAGGCCACGGAGCCGCTCCTCCAGGAACGGGTTCCGCACTTTGTGCCGGTGTTGCGGCCCCGGCCCGCCGAATCCAAGCGCGTCGAGCCCCTGCCGGACGCCGCTGCGCCGCGCCGTTTCCGCACGCCTCACACGCTCCATCCGAGCGCGCAGTTCCTGTCCAACGGCCGCTATACGACAGTGGTGACGAACGCGGGCGGCGGGGCGAGCAGTTGGCGCGGACTCGCCGTGACCCGCTGGCGCGACGACGCGACGACCGATCCCGGCAGCCAGTTCGTGTACCTGCGCGACGTGCGCAACGGCGCAGTCTGGTCCGCCACGTACCAGCCGGTGGCTCGCGAGGCGGAGCGCTACCGCGCGGCCTTCCATGCGGATCACGTCGTGTTCGAGCGCGTCGACGACGGCATCGAGACGCGCCTCGAGATCATCGTCTCGCCCGAGGATGACATCGAGATCCGGCGCGTCACGCTGTTCAATCGCAGTGATCGAGCGCGCGAAATCGAGGTGACGAGCCTGGTCGAAGTGGCGCTCGTCGCACCGGCCGACGACCTCTCCCATCCGGCGTTCCAAAAGCTCTTCCTCGAGACCGAGTACCTGCCCGAGAGCACCGCGCTTCTGTGCGGCCGGCGCCCACGCTCGGCGGAGGATCCGACCCCCTGGGCGTTGCACGTCTTGAGTGCGGAAGAGGGTGCGCACGGCGCCATTGAGTGGGAGACCGACCGCGCGCAGTTCATCGGCCGCGGCCGCACCGCCGAGAACCCGCTCGCGCTCGACGGGCGAGCTCTCTCGGGGACCCAGGGCCCGGTGCTCGATCCCGTGTTGAGCCTGCGCCGGCGTGTTCGGATCCCCGCGGGGGACCGGGTGCGCCTCGTGTTCGCGACCGGGGCGACGGCCTCGCGGGCCGAGGCTGTCGCCCTGGCGGAGAAGTACGACGACCCGGCGGCGGCCACGCGCACGTTCGCGCTCGCAAGTTCGCAGAGCGCGATGCGTCGCCACCACCTCGGGATCTCGGCGGCGGAGGCGCAGCTCTACGAACGGCTTGCGTCCCGCGTGCTGTGGAGCGATACGGGCCTGCGCGCGCCGGCGGCTCATCTCGCGGCCAACACGCTCGGCCAGCCCGGGCTGTGGCCGCGCGGCATCTCGGGCGACCTTCCGATCCTGGTCGTGCGCGCCGTGCGCGACGTGGACGAGGCCCTGGTGGGACAGGTCCTGCGCGCCCAGGAATACTGGCGGCTCAAGGGTCTGCGCGCCGACGTCATCGTGCTCAACGATCACGTCGGTGGCTACCTCGACGCCATCCACGAGCGCCTGCAGGCGCTCCTCGAACAGGGCCCCTGGGCCGCGTGGAAGGGGCGCCCCGGCGGTGTCTACCTGCTGCGCGGCGATGGCATCCCCGGGCCGGAACGTGCCGTTCTGCTCGCGACGGCAGCGGTCCTGCTCGAAGGGATGAACGGCGATCTCGCGCACCAGCTCGGCCTGCCCACCCCGGATTCGGCGTGGCCCGAGCCCTTGCTCGCCGCGACCGGCGCGGTCGCCCCGCCGGAGGACGATGCGCTCGAAAGCATGGACCTCCCACCGCGTCTCCACGACAACGGGATCGGGGGCTTCAGCCCCGACGGGCGGGCCTACGTGATCGGCCTCTCCGGCGACGAGGAGACGCCGCTCCCGTGGGTGAACGTGCTTGCGAACCCGGTCTTCGGCACGGTGCTTGGCGCCACGGGGGCCGCCTGGACGTGGGCCGGCAACAGCCGGGAGAATCGCCTGACGCCCTTCGGTAACGATCCCGTGAGCGAATTCGCGGGCGAGGCCCTGTATTTGCGCGACGAGGACTCGGGGGAGGCCTGGGGCCCCACGCCCGGGCCCCTGGCGCGACCGCGCGCCGCTCCGCGCTGGGTGACGACGCACCGCGCCGGGAGCACGCGCTACCAGCACCGGGCGCGCGGCATCACGAGCGATCTCACCGTGTTCGTGCATGCCGCGGAACCGCTCCGGATCTCGCGCCTGGTCCTCACGAATCCCGGCACGGAGCCGCGTCGATTGAGCGTGTTCGCCTACCAGGAGTGGGCGCTCTGCCCGCCGCGGGCGGGGGAGCAGCGATTCGTGGTCACGGAGCGCGACCCGGAGACCGGCGCGCTGCTGGCGCGCAACGCCTACAACGTGGACTTCGCGGAGCGGGTTGCATTCGCGCACTCCGGAATCGACCTCGCTTCCGCCACGGGCGACCGGCTGGAGTTCCTCGGCCGGAACGGCTCCTTGCGCCGGCCGGCCGCACTCCTGCGCACGGGCCTCGGCGGCCGCTTCGGCGCGGGCCTCGATGCGTGCGCCGCGTTGCAGGTGCGCGTGGACCTTGCCCCGGGGGAAACGCGGGAGCTCGTGCTCCTGCTCGGACAGGGTGACGACCGCGCGCACGCGATCGCGCTCGCCCGGAGATTCGCGGGCGTGGAAGCCGCGCGCGCGGCACAGGCCGAGGTCGAGGCGGCCTGGGACGCGATGCTCGACGCCGTCACGGTGACGACGCCCGACGACTCGTTCGACCTGCTCATGAACCGCTGGCTGCTCTACCCCCTCATCAGCGCGCGGCTGTGGGGGCGCACCGGGTTCTTCCAGCCCGGTGGCGCCTACGGTTTCCGCGACCAGCTGCAGGACGTCATGGCGCTGGAGAACGTGCGCCCCGATCTCTACCGGGCGCATCTCTTGCGCGCGGCCTCGCGGCAGTTCCTCGAGGGCGACGTGCAGCACTGGTGGCACGAGCACACCGGCCGCGGGGTGCGCACCCGCTGCTCGGACGACCTGCTGTGGTTGCCCTTTGCGGTGGCGCGGTACGTGCGCTCGACCGGCGACCGCGCCGTGCTCGACGTCCAGGTGCCCTTCCTCGAGGCCGCCCCGCTCGTGGCCGGCGAGCTCGAGGCCTACGGGCAGCCCCTGACGTCCCCCCAGGCGGGTACGCTCTACGAACACTGCATTCGCGCCATCGAGCGATCCCTCGCCACCGGGGCCCACGGCCTGCCGCTCATCGGGGCGGGCGATTGGAACGACGGCATGAACCGCGTCGGTCCGCGGGGACAGGGCGAGAGCGTGTGGCTCGGCTGGTTCCTCTCGCAGATCCTGGAGGAGTTCTCGCGGCTCGTCGACGACCGCGGGGACGGCCCCCGTGCCGCACGCTGGCGCCTCGAACGCGAACATCTCAATCGCATGCTCGAGGAGGCGTGGGACGGTGACTGGTACCGCCGTGCCTACTTCGACGACGGCATCCCCCTCGGCTCGGCGCAGGCCGTGGAGTGCCGCATCGATGCGATCTCCCAGAGCTGGGCGGTGCTGTCCGGGGCGGCGCCGCCTGCGCGAGCGGAGCGCGCCATGGACTCGGTGCGGAACCAGCTCGTGCTGCGCGACGCGGGGGTCATCAAGTTGCTCACGCCCGCGTTCGACCAGACCGCGCTCGACCCGGGCTACATCAAGGGCTACCTCCCGGGTGTGCGCGAGAACGGTGGGCAGTACACGCACGCCGCCGTATGGACGGTCATGGCGCTGGCCCGGCTCGGCAACGGCGACGAGGCGGTCGAGCTGTTCCACATGCTGAACCCGATCAACCACACGCGCACGCCGGCGGCCGTGGACCGCTACAAGGCCGAGCCCTACGTCCTCGCGGCCGATGTCTACACCCACGCTCCGCACATTGGACGCGGGGGCTGGACGTGGTATACGGGAGCGTCCGCCTGGATGCATCGCCTCGGGCTGGAGTCAATCCTCGGGCTCCGCCCCAACGGGGCGCGCCTCGGAGTCTCCCCGTGCATCCCGGCGTGGTGGCCGGGATTCACGGTGCGCTGGCGCCACGGCACGAGCCGATACGAGATCCGCGTCGAGAATCCCGAGCACGTGGAGCGCGGAGTCGCGCGCGCCACTCTGGACGGAATCCCGGTCGACGCAGGCGCGATCCCGCTCGCGGACGACGGCCGGGAGCACGCGGTGCGCGTGTGGATGGGGCGCAGGCCCGGGCGCTGATGCGGGCCCGGCCGAAAGCACGATTCCGGAGCACACAGGGAGGCGCCAACGATGGATGGGTTCCAGAGCAGGGGAGTGCGCAGTCTCGTCGAATTGCACGAGCAGGAGCTGCGCGAATTCGTCGCCACCTGGAAGCGCTTCGTCGCCGCGGGCAAGCCGATGCCCGACGCACAGGGCGACCCGGACTATGAGAGCCCCGAGCGTCTCGTCGCCCACGTGCAGGGCTCGGCCCGCAGCTATCTCCTGTGGATCTGGGAGATGCTCGAGCAGCCGGTCTCGGACCTGCCGCTGGTGCGCGATCCGGCGGTGATCGTGCCCGCGCTCGACGCATTCATGGACGAAACGCTCGAGGGCTGGCGGCGGCATCTCGCGCCGCTCGGCAACGAGCAGGCGTCGGATCGGCAGTACAAGAGCCGGTGGGGCGAGCTGTTCACGATCGAGCAGATGCTGGAGCACGCGGTGGTGCATCCCATGCGGCACCGCATCCAGCT
>JBDTYW010000169.1:0-5271 GCA_040005445.1 Candidatus Eiseniibacteriota bacterium | reverse complement strand
GGATTGCCGTTGTTCGCGATCGCGCGCACGAACTGCCCGTCGGCGCCGGTCCACATCGCGAGCCAGCGCGCGCCGTCGTGCTCGAGCGCCGGGGCGAAGTCGTCCCCGGCGGAGTTCGTGACCGCGATGCCGGCCGCGTCCTGGACCGCGCCTGCCGCGGTGACGCGCGTACCGTAGATGTCGGCGCCGGTCGTATTGAGATTGCGCTCGTCCTGCCAGGCGGCGAGCCACGCCCCGCCCGAGGACGCGACCGCGGGGTCCCGCTGCGACGCCGCCTGGGCGACGAGCGCGAAGTCGAGCGCGTCGAGCCGCGTGATCACGCCGCCCGGCAACGCCGCCGTGACCCGCACCGCGTCGATGTCGTCGTTGCCGCCGCGCGCGGTTCGGAACACCACCAGCGCGTTCGCGCCCAGAGCCGCGATTGCGGGCTGGTCATCGCTCGTGCTGCCTGTGACCGCCGCCACGCTCGCGCGCACGTTGCCGGAGTTGTCGATCGTCGCGCCCATGACGCGGCGCACGGTGGGGCCGGTGGTGAGCTCCGACCAGACCACGATGTGCACGGCGCCGTTCCACGCCACGGCCGGATGGCTCGCGACTGCGCCGACATTGGACAGGTCGATCGGGGCCGGGTCGAGCAGCGCGCCCGCGCTCGATATGCGCATGGCCCGGACCCGGGCACTTCCGCCCTGCGTATCGGTCCACGCGACCAGCCACTGCGAGCCGTCCCACGCCACCGCGGGCTCGACCTGGCTGCCGGGCCCCGATGCGAGGTCGATGCCGTTCGGGTCGAGCACGGTGCCGTCGTGGCGCACGCGCGCTGCGACGAGGTCGTCATCGCCCCGGCGCGAGTCTCGCCAGACGAAGAGTGAGACCGAACCGTTGTCGGAGGCGGCGACCTGGTCCTGGTTCCGGACCGCGGGAATCTTTACCGGGTCGATCGGGGACGATGCGCCCACCCCGAGGCCGGCGCTCGCGTCGGGCGCGAGGGTGAGCATCAGGGCAAGCAGGGACCACAGGGCACTGGAGCGGGGGATGCACGACATGACCCATCCTCGCAGGGCGCGCAGGCGCCGGACGCGGGGGAGCAACAGAAACCGTGGACACCGATCCGATGGGGCAGAGCCGAATGGAATCCGGGATCGGACGTCGCAGGATCGAGAAACACCAATTGCAGGCGGGGAGCCTCTCCCGCCGCTGGGCCTTCCATGGCGCCGAGAGTGCGGGAATCCTACTCCCGCCCCGGGCGCCCCCGCCAGCCCATTCTGCCCGGCTCGGGGCCCCCTGGAACGGGCCGGCCGGCCTCCCGGAGGGCGGGCCGGGGGGCGCCGGAGCGGCAATCGGCTATAGTGCGGGCATGAAGATCTACACCAAGACGGGGGACGACGGGACAACCGGGCTGTTCGGCAACCGGCGGGTGCCCAAGGACGCGCCCCGGGTCGAGGTCTACGGCACGATCGACGAGGCCAACACGATCCTGGGCGTGGCCCTGGCGGCCGGGGCGCCGGAGGAGCTGGCCCGCGTCCTGATCGACCTGCAGGCCCGGTTGTTCGACCTCGGGGCCGACCTGGCCACCCCGCGCAGCGAACGCCCCGATCCGACGTACCTGGCGCGCATCGACGCCTCGCACGTGGCCACGCTCGAGCAGTGGATCGACCACTTCGAGGCGGCGCTCGCACCGCTGACGAACTTCATCCTGCCGGGCGGCGCGGCGACCGCGGCGCACCTGCACCACGCGCGCACCGTGGTGCGCCGCGCCGAGCGCGCGTTGGTCGGGCTCGCCCGGAGCGAGGACCTCGGTCCGGACCTGGTGGTCTTCGTCAACCGGCTTTCGGACCTGTTGTTCGTGCTCGCGCGCTGGGCGAACCAGGCCGCCGGCGTGTCCGACGTGCCGTGGCGCCCGCGCGCCGACGAACCCGAGGATTGACGCTCGGGGCGTATGGTAATTTCAGTGCGTCCTGCCCCCTGATCCGGATCCGAAAATCTTCCGAGGGAGTCCGATGACCTCATTCCACGATCTGCGCTCGCTCGCCGAGGCCCTTCACGGGTCCGTTCGCTTGCACTCCGATGGCACGCTCACGGTCCTAGACGCCGCCGCGTTTCGCGCGGACCACGTCGAGCGCCTGGTCGCCACCGCGATCTTCTGCGAGGACGAGCCCGCGCGCGAGTCGGCGCGCTGGCTGATCTGGGAGGCGGGGCACGCGCTGGGCGTGCACTCGGCCTCGATCCAGGGGTTGTACGCGGCCCGCGGCAAGGGCAAGGTCTCGGGCTTTACGGTGCCCGCGGTAAACATTCGCGGGCTCACATACGAGAGCGCGCGCGCGATGTTCCGCGCGGCCCGCCGGCTGGACTGCGGCGCGATGCTGTTCGAGCTCGCGAAGAGCGAGCTGGGCTACACCTACCAGCGTCCGGCCGAGTATGTCGCGAACATCCTCGCCGCCGCGATCCGCGAGGGCTATCACGGCCCGGTGTTCATCCAGGGCGACCACTACCAGTTCAACGCCAAGAGCTACGCCGCCGATCCCGTGAAGGAGACCGAGGGCGTGCGGGCGCTCACCCGGGAATCGGTCGCGGCCGGCTACTACAACATCGACATCGACGCCTCGACGCTGGTCGACCTCGCGCCGCCGTCGCTCGACGAGCAGCAGCACCACAACTACCTGCGCGGCGCCGAGCTGACCGCGCTGATCCGGGAGCTCGAGCCGCGCGGGATCACGATCTCGGTCGGCGGCGAAATCGGCGAGGTGGGCTTCAAGAACTCGACGGTCGAGGAGTTCGAGGCCTACATGGACGGCTACCTGCGCGAACTCGCGAAGTACGGCGCGGATCTGCTTCCGATGTCAAAGGTCTCGGTGCAGACCGGCACGTCACACGGCGGGATCCCGACCGCGGACGGTTCGGTCGCGGAGGTGACGCTCGACTTCGCCGTGCTCAAGGCGATCGGCGAGGTGGCGCGCGCGAGGTACGGGCTTTCGGGCGCGGTGCAGCATGGCGCGTCCACGCTGCCGGACGACCTGTTCCATCACTTTCCCGCCGCCGAGTGCGCGGAGATCCACCTCGCGACCGGATTCCAGAACATGCTCTACGACGGGGGGTTCCTGCCCGACGAGCTGAAGGCGGCGATGTACCGCTGGCTCGACGAGCATTGCGCGGACGAAAAGAAGCCGGACATGACCGACGAACAGTTCCATTACAAGACGCGCAAGAAGGCGTACGGGCCGTTCAAGCGGGAGTTGTTCGAGTTGGCCGACGATCGCAAGCAGGCCTACGCGCAGGCGCTCGAGGACAAGTTCCACTTCCTGTTCGAGAAGCTCGGCATGCGCGGCACGCGCGCCATGGTGGACGAGTACGTGCATCCGACTCTGGTGCATCGCCCGGCGCCCGACGCGCTCAAGGCGGCGCTCGAGGCCGGCGCGGAGGCGCGATGAAGACCGAGGTCGCGACCCTCGCCGGCGGATGCTACTGGTGCGTCGAGGCGATCTTCGAGCAGCTTCAGGGGGTCGAGGGCGTGGTCTCCGGCTTCAGCGGCGGACACGTCAAGAACCCGGCGTACCGCGAGGTGTGCGAGGGCACGACCGGGCACGCCGAGGTCGTGCAGGTCAGGTTCGACCCCGCGGGGATCTCGTACCGCGAAATCCTCGACTTCTTCTTCGCGTTCCACGACCCGACCACGCTCGACCGCCAGGGCCCGGATGCGGGGACGCAATACCGTTCGGCGATCTTCTTCCACTCGCCGGAGCAGGAGACCGCCGCGCGCGAAGCGATCGCGCACCTGACGCAGGACGGTGTGTTCGGCGCGCCGATCGTGACCGAAGTGAACCGCTTCGACGTGTTCTACCCGGCCGATCTCAAGCACCAGGGGTACTACCGCGCGAACTCCGATCAGCCTTACTGCCAGGCCGTCATCACGCCCAAGGTGACGAAGCTGCGGCAGAAGTACGCCGCGCGCCTCAAGAGCGCAGCCACCCCGGGCTGATTCCGCATGGCCCGGCGCACGGCGTCCCCCCCGACGACCAAGACCTACGACCGCGACTACTTCGACCGCTGGTACCGGGACCCCGCGCAGGCGGTGATCCTGGGATCGCACCTCGAGCGCCGGGTGCGGCTCGCGGTCGCGGCCGCGGAATACGTGCTCGAGCGCGAGGTCGAGACCGTGCTCGACGTCGGCTGCGGCGAGGCGCCGTGGCGCGCGATCCTCAAGCGCCTGCGGCCCCGCGCGCGCTATGCCGGCCTGGATCCCAGCGCCTACGCCGTCGCGCGCGACGGCAAGCGCCGCGGCATTGCGCTCGCCGGCGTGGGCGACCTCGGCACGCAGGCGGTGTCGGCGGCGCTCGAGCGACTCGGGGCGCGCCCGCCGTACGACCTGGTCGTGTGCTCGGACGTGCTGCACTACGTGCCGACGCCGGACCTCGTGCGCGGGCTGCGGGTGATCGGGCGGTGGGTCCAAGGTGTCGCGTTCCTCGAATTCTTCACGCGGGGCGACGACACCGAGGGCGATACCGAGAGCTTCGAGCCCCGCAGCGCAGCCACGTACGCGCGGCTGTTGCGCGCCGCCGGGCTGACCCACCTCGGCCTGCACTGCTACGCCGGGCGGCGGGTGGAACGGGCGATCATGACGTTCGAGCGCGGGTTCGCCGCGCCGCCGCCGCGCGGGGGTTGACGCCCGACGCCCGCCGGGCGATGGTCGGGGGCAGCGCAACTCTTCACCCGCCGCTTTCCGGAGGTTCCATGCATCGCGCCCTGTGCACCCTTGCTCTTGTTCTCCTCGGATGGACTGCGCTGGCGGGCGCGGCTTCGGCAGGTGGCGTCGTGATCAATCCCCAGGCCGGCGTGACGGCCACCCACCTGACTTCGGATCCGAACGAAATCACCGACGAGGCGCGGGCCGGCTACACGTTCGGCGGCAACGTCCGGCTTGGGGGCATGCTCTACGTGTCGCCGGGCGCGTACTATCAGCGCACCTCGCTCCGGCTCACCGTGCGCGACGCGCTGACCTCGGCGACGATCAAGGACGTTGTCGGCGTGAAGGCGATCTACGTGCCGCTCCAGTTCGGCATCAATTTGTCGCCCAACCCCTCCGCCATGACCTCGGTCGGAATCAGGCTGCATGCCGGGCCCGCGCTCACGATCGTGACCTCGGTGGACGACAACACGCTCGGGATCACGAAGGACGACTACAAGCACACGCATGCCGGTTTCGAGGGGGGCGTGGGGCTCGATCTCTCGTTGATCACGATCGACGCGAGCTACGAGAAGGGGATCACCGACGTGTGG
>JBDTYW010000168.1:0-5272 GCA_040005445.1 Candidatus Eiseniibacteriota bacterium | reverse complement strand
CATGGTCGTGATGAAGGGCATCAACGACATGGAGATCGAGGCCATGGCGCGCCTCACGTTCCAGAAGCCCTGGACGATCCGCTTCATCGAGGTCATGCCCATGCGCCAGAACCCGGGCAAACAGGTCAGCCAGTATGTCTCGACCGACACGATCCGGGGCCGCCTCGAGGCGATCGCGCCCTGGACCCCGGTCGACACCGGCCCACTCGCCGGCCCGGCTGCCGAGTTCCGCTACGAGGGTGCGATCGGCTCGGTGGGCTTCATCACGCCCCTGTCGCACACGTTCTGCGGTTCGTGCAACCGCGTGCGCCTGACCACCGCCGGCAAGCTCCGGCTCTGCCTGTTCGGGGAGTCCGGCTGCGATCTGCGCGGGCCATTGCGCGCCGGCGCCACGGTCGACGACCTGCGCGGCATCATTCTCGAAGCCCTGAAGCTCAAGCCCGAGAGCCACCACCTGGCCCTCGGCTATTCCGGACCGGAGGCGCCCGTCACCATGAGTTCGATCGGCGGATGAAACCGACCTCGATTCTAGCGGCCGCAGGGATTGCGGGCGCCCTGGCCTTCCTGGCCGCGGCGCCCGTTTTTTCCCAGGTGCCCGGCGGATGCACCGAGTTGTGCGCGGTGTCCTGCATCAAGCCAATCTCGATCCCGGATCGGTGGGACGACGTGACACCGATCCCGGGATACACGGGCGGAAGCAAGAAGCCGAACTGGGCCGGCAACGGGCGGTACGACTTCGAGTCGTTCACGGATCTCAACGCCAACCATCTCTGGGATCCGGGCGAGCCCTACACCGACTCGAACGGCAACGGCGCCTACGACCGCGAGGCCTACGACCCGGTGACCACCGGCTACAACGCCGATGCAAACGCGGCGAATGGGCTGGCGCCGGCGGGGGACCTGGGGCTCGAGTTCGTCCTGCAGCCGCCCGGAGCAAGCGCGCCTACGATCGGCCAGTACTATGCGATCGACCTGCCGGCGATCAATCGGGGGACGCCGGTGACCGGCGGATCCCAGTACCAGGACAACTTTGCGAGCTGCAATCCGAGCGTGGTCGGGCGGGGCGATCGCATCATGATCGAGCCCGGCGGCACAACTGGCCCGACCAACCAGGCCATGCGCGATCTCATCGCGCAGGACCCGAATGCCTACTGGGACGCGACCACGTCTTCGGTGCAGGGTTCGGCGTTTCCAGCGGGGGGGAGCCCGCGCATCCTGCGCTTCGCCAAGCACGACCCGCGCATCCCGCTCTCCTCGGGCACCGCCAACGCTCTGGTCGTCACCGGCGTCCTGGCGTTCTTCATGGAGCAGATGACCGGCAATGCGGCCGTGCAGGGCCGCCTCCTGCGCACGCCCGGCCTGGGCGAGACCTGCACGGGCGGCGCGACCAACGGCGGCTTCGTGATCGCGTGCGCCACACCCGCGACGCCCACGTCGTGGGGCCGGATCAAGGGCACATACCGCTAGTCCCAACCTGCCCCGGGGCAGGTTCGGCGCCCTCGATCGCGCGCGCCTTGCGGCGCGTGAACTGTAAATCGGCCATTGCGGCACAACGACTTGCGCCGATTCAGCGACGGCGCGCGCAGGCGCGGGGGGCGCGGGATCTTTGGGCACGCAACATGCCCCCGGGGCATGCTCCAGCCGCGATCGCCCGGAGCATGCTCCAGCCGCGAGAAAAGACAAACGAATCGGGCCCGACCGGGGGAAGGTCGGGCCCGTCGCTTTGCGTGCCTCGGGCCGCGGTGCTGCGGACCGCCTAGTTCTGCGAGGCGCGCCCCCCGCCGTGGCGGTCCCAGTGGACGATGTCGCCCAGCGGCTTGCGCAGCGTGCGATCGAATTCCTCGTCCGGGTAGCCGAGCGCGCACACGGCGCCGACCGCCCACTCGTCGGGCAGGCCGAACGTCTCCTTGATGCGCCCCTCGTCGAAGCCGCCCATCGGGCCGGTGGCGAGTCCCTCCCCCTGCGCCACGAGCATGAGCGCGGTGAGCGCCATCATCGTGTTGCGCAGCGCGAACTCGCGCGCTCCCTGCGGGCTCGCGCCGCACCGGCGATCGAGCTCCTCGACGGCCTCGTCGAACTCGTCCTGTGTCATCCGGCCGGCGTCGACGCGGCCCTGGAACGTGGCCTTGGCCTCGATCCACTCGTTCGTGTTGGCACACGCGACGATGACGACCGGGGCCGAGAGGATTGCGGGCGAACCGCTCGTGCAGCCGAAGATCTTCTCGCGCTCCTCGCGTTCGCGCAGGATCAGCCAGCGCCAGGGCTGGACTCCCCATTCGGACGGCGAGCGCTGGGCGAGCGACAGGATCTTGAGCAATTGCGCTTCGGGAACTTCCCGGGCCTCGAACGTGCGGACCGGGTGATACGAAAGCACGGCGTCTTCGACCGTCCGTTCGACCGGCGGCTCGATTTCGGCCCGTCGGCGCTGTTCTTCTTCCTTCGTGTACGGCACAGCCCCCCCTGACTACGAAGACCGGATACGCAAAACCCCGCGGCTGTGCGGGGTCGTTCCCGGGCGACTCCTCCGCAAGAGTCGACCCCCGAGTCTCGTCTTCCATGTCCTCGTGTTGGGACAATCATAACAGGCGGGGCGCGCAAGTGCCAAGTCCGCGCCAAACGGGACCTGCGGCACGGGCGTCGTGTCGGCGCGCTTGTGGCCGTGCCCGGCGCGTGATAGCGATTGAGCCATGGGCCTGCCGCGGCGCCTCGCCGCTCTCGCTGCGCTGATGGCGATCCTGCTCGTCCTCGGCGCGACCGATCTCGCGTCTCGCTGGTCGGAGCGCACCCGCCTCGAGGACTACCGACTCGAAACCGTCGAGCTGGCGCACACCCTGGCCGATGACCTCGCGCGCGTTCGTCCCGCGGGCGAACCCGCCGCCCTCGCGCGCGGCCTCGCGGCGTGGTCCAAGGACCGCATCGAGGAGGCTCATGCGCGCGCGTTCCTGCTCCCCGAGTCGCGCAGCGCGGCCTCGATCTTCGCCGGCGCGAGCGACGACTCGTTCGCTCACGCCGCGGTCACGCTCGAGCGCGCGACCATCGAGGGCAACCGCACGCACGTCCTCCACGAGCTCGGCGCGAACCCGGGCTGGCGCGCATTCGTGCCGTTCCGCTCGGGCACCGAGCCGGCGGTGCTCGAGGTCTTCGTGTCCACGCGCCGGCTTGCCGCGTGGGGACAGGCCGAGCGCCGGCGCGCGTTCGCGCTCGCGCTGGGTTCGGCGGCGTTGCTCGCCGGGGGGGTGTACGCGCTCGTCCTTCACTGGGTGGGCGGGCCCCTGAGCGTGCTCGTGGGCGCGATCGAATCGGGCCGCGCGAGCGCGTCGGCGAGCCAGGCGCCGCCCGCGCCGGTGGTCGGCTCGGCCGAGTTCCGCGGGCTCGCGCATGCCTACAACCACCTGCGCGAGGCGCTGGCGCGACGCGAGCGGGAGAGCGAGGCGCGCGCCGACCTGCTCACGCTCGAGGAGCGCGCGCGCGGCTTCGAGCGCGTCGCGCTTCTGGAGCAGACCGCCGACGAGTTTGCGCACGAGATCGGCACGCCGCTCCACACCATGAGCGGGAACCTGCAGCTGCTGCGCGACGACCTGGCCCGGGGGGGCAACGCCCCGGCGGTGGAGCGCATCGGGCTCGTGCTCTCGCAGATCGAACGCGTGAGCGAGGTCGTGCGCCACGGGCTCGACCGCGGCGCGTGGCCCCCGCCGCGCACCGACGCGCTCGACCTCTCCGAGGTGGCCGGGCGCGTGGCGCGCTTCCTCGAGCCCACGGCGGCGGCGGCCAGCGTGCGCATCGTGCTCCCGCCGCCCGACGGACCCCCGGTCCGGGCCCGGGGCGATGCGCGCTTCGTCGAACACATCCTGCTCAACCTGCTCAAGAACGCGATCGAGGCGATGCACGAACTCGGCGTCGTCGAGATCCGAACCGGCGGCGCCGACGGGCTTGCCACGATCGACGTCCACGACGACGGGCCGGGCATCGCGCCGGAGGCGCAGGCGCGCGTGTTCGAGCCCTACGCTACGACCAAGGGCACGCACGGCACGGGGCTCGGGCTCGTGGTCTCGCGCCGCCTCGCCCGGGCGCAGGGCGGGACGCTCGACCTGATCGCGAGCGCGCGCGGCGCGCACTGGCGACTGGCCCTTCCGCTCGCGGAGACGACGACATGACCCCCACGCCGCACATCCTGGTGGTCGACGACGACGCCCCGGCCGCGTGCCTGCTCGCCGAGGTCCTGACGCGCGAAGGCTACGAGGTCACGACCGCGCTTTCGGTTGCCGAGGCGGTGGAGGCGCTCGCCGGCGGCGCGCGCTTCGACGCCACGCTCACGGACCTGCGCATGCCCGGCGCGAGCGGCTTCGACCTCGTGCGCGAACTCAAGGCGCGCGACCCCGAGGCGATCGTGCTCGTGCTCACGGCATTCGGCAGCGCGCAGGCCGCCGGCGAGGCGATCGCCGCCGGCGCGTACGACTTCGTCAGCAAGCCGGTCGACCTGACCGCGCTGCGCTTCACGCTCGCGCGCGCGCTCGAGCGCCACCGCCTCGCGCTCGAGAACCGCTCGCTGCGCAGGCAAGCGCAGGACGGCGTGGAGCACGCGGAGGCGGCGCATATCGTCGGCCACAGCCCGGCCATGATCGAGCTCATGAAGCAGGCAGCGCGGGTGGCGCCGACGCAGGCGACCGTGCTGATCACCGGCGAGACCGGCACGGGTAAGGAGCGCGTGGCCCGGCTGGTGCACGGCTATTCGACGCGCGCGACCCGGCGCTTCGTCGCGATCAACTGCGGGGCGCTCGCCGAGGGCCTGCTCGAGAGCGAGCTGTTCGGCCACGTCAAGGGAGCGTTCACGGGCGCGGTGGCGGCCCGGGCAGGCCTGTTCCGCGAGGCCGACGGCGGCACTCTGTTCCTCGATGAGATCGGCGACATCTCTCCCGCGCTCCAGGTGCGGCTCCTGCGCGCGCTCCAGGAGCACGAGATCGTCCCGGTCGGTGCCGAGACCCCCGTGCCGGTCGACGTCCGGATGGTCGCAGCGACGCGCCGGGAACTGGGCGCGATGGTGCGGACCGGGGCGTTTCGCGAGGATCTGTACTACCGGCTGCACGTGGTCACGCTCCACCTGCCGCCGCTGCGCGAGCGCCGCCAGGACATCCCCGCGCTGGTGGATCACTTCCTGCGCCGGTTCGCCGGTACGCTCGCGCGCGGGCCGATCGGCATCGAGCCCGCGGCGCAGGCGGCGCTGCTGGCGCACGACTGGCCCGGCAATGTGCGCGAGCTCGAGAACGTGATCGAG
>JBDTYW010000167.1:0-5340 GCA_040005445.1 Candidatus Eiseniibacteriota bacterium | reverse complement strand
TCGGGCAGGCTGGCAGAATCCAACAAGTCGACGGGATTTTCGCGCCTGTGCTGTACAAGGACGCGTCCCCAGGCGCCCGCACCGCCGTGCTCGCCTACCTGTTCGAGCGGGCGCTCGCCTCGACGCCGCCCTCGCGCGCTCGCCTGGTCGCGCTCCGGAACGAGGTCGAGCGCATCGATCCCGCCGCAGGCGGCTCCGGCCGCGCACGCCTGCTCGCGCTGCTCTCAGGCGCGCTCGCCGCCGTACCCGAGCGCTAGAAGCGCGGCGCGGCGGCGGGGGTCGGTCGGTGGTCGACGGAATCGCGGTCGGCTCGCTGAACGACGCGCAGGCCGCCGTCCACGCCGAAGCGCAGGAATTCCCCGCGCACCAGGAGCTCGGGCCGGTACGCCGCGACGGCAACGCGCAGCTCCCCCTGCTCGTACACGTCCGCGAACGAGACGGGCAGTTCGAACTCCGGGAGCAGGTCCGCGGGCAGGCGGATCGTGACGCCCTTCCAGCCGATCCTCCGCAGCATGACGATCATCGAGTCCGGATTCATCGCGAGGCCGCATCGTCCGAAGCGGTCCTGCTCCTCGAACACGGCCCGCAGCTTGTCCCACGAGCGCTCGTCGAGGTCGAGAGCGAGGCGGACCCGGTCCTGGCGCACGCGTGGCCGCCCGACAATCTTGAGGTCTCCGAGCGTGAAGTGGATCGTGGCCTGCGCCTCGTGTGTCTGCGGGCGGATGATCCCGGTGAGGGTCTGCCTGGTGGAGAAGCTGCGGCACACGACCGAGACCAGCGCCGCCGGGTCCCAACTGGCCTCGACCGTGGCGGCACCGCCGGCTCCGGTGATGCGGATCGGCAGGGTGACGTCGAGGGCGTCCGGCGGGCGGAAGCGCACCTGCGGCTCGCCGGGGGTTTCCAGGCGTCCGACCAGGTGGCGGACGCGAATGTCGACGTGGATGCGCCCGGCCCCGACGCGCTGGCCGAGCACCTTGACCCGGATCTCCCGGTCGAGGGTCTCGTGAATCTCCGGCCGGAAGTCCACCTGTGCGCCGGACCGGTAACGCCGGGCCACGCGGTACGCCAACTCGGCCAGCACCGAACGCGGCGTCACGATCACGAGGTCTCGATCGGCCAGCAGGATCGCCCGCCAGAGCGAGTCGCGGGCCCCGAACGCGCGCACGCTGTCTCGGAGCGCAAGGACGGCCTCGGCGGTGGCGTGCGCGGGGCGTGCCCGGGCGCTCACGGGCGGCAACTCCCAGGGCGCGCGCGGGGGCGCCGGACCGACGTGCAAGGAGTCGGTCTCGGGCAGGAGCTCGAGGCTGACCACCAGGCGGTGCTCGAGGGCGACCACGGAACTCAGCCGGATGGCCAGCGGAAGCCGCGCCTCGGGTAGCGCGAGGTCGCCTTCGACGGCGGGCACCCTCAGCAGGGACTCGATCTTGAGCGGAAGGTGAAATGCCGACTGTAATTCGTTCCACTCCTGGAGCTTCTGAAGGCTGAAGAACCGAATTGCCGGGTTGGTGATGGCCGCGACCACGCTCGACCCGGCGCGCACGACACGCACGTCCGTGATCTCGAGGCGCGGCTTGAGCTGCCCGGTGCTGTCGTCCACGCCGGCGATGCTGAGCCGGCCGGTGAGCACGAGCTCGGCGAACAGTGTCGTGTCGGACGCCAGCATGCCCCGGCCGCGCAGCGTGACCAGGGCGAGCCCGTCGAGCAGGTCCACCTTCGCCGAGTCCAGCCGCGCGACGTAGCGTCCGTCAGCAAACGTCTGCGTGAACGGCAACGACAGGGCGACCAGCCGCTGCAGGAAGTCGTCGCGTACGGCGATGGCGACGTCGTTCGCCGGGAGCAGGGTGCCCACGCTGCGGCGCTCGAGGTAGCGCCTGAGTTCCACGGCCTGGGCCTCGCGTCGCTCGCCCTCGAGCACCGCCGGAGCCCGGGCTCCGGGGAAGGGCAGGCGCCGCGAGAGCAGGACCCCGGCCGCGATCACGGCCAGGACGACGAGGCTGAGGACGAGGACCCGCGGGAGGCGACGCACCCCGGTAGGATGCCACAAGCGGAGGGGGCGGGTCAGCCCCCGGTCGGGGGCGTGAACACGAACGGCACGTCGAACACGAAGCGGCTCTCGCTCGAGGGCGGGAATCGCCACTCCCGGGCCTGGCCGAGCACGCAGTTGTCGAGGTCGGCGTCGCCCAGCGTCGAGCGCACGACCGAGGCCTCGGTCACGCTGCCGTCGCCGGCGACCGCGAGCCGGATCACGACCTGGCCGCTGGCGCCGGCACTCTTGGCGAGCAGGCGGTTGTAGCAGAAGCGCACCGCCGCCGCGTGGCGTTGGACCACGGCCATCAGCGCGCCCGCAGTGCGGCCCTCGGCCGCGGCCTTGCCGCCGCCCGCGACCGCCGCCGGGGCCGCGATACGAACCTGAGCGCGCCCCACACCGCCACCGCTGCCGCCGGCGCCCGCGGTGCCACGTCCGCCGAGTCCGCCCTTGTCCGCGTTGCCGAGGATCTCGTCCACGCCGCCGAGGTCGACGCCGCCGCGCGCGCGCGCCCCGGGCGTGCCCTCGCGGCGGGAGATGCCGCTGCCGGCGGCGCCCTGCCTCAGGGCGCGGCCGCCGCGGTTGCTCGCCACCACGCCCGTGAAGTCGCCGACGATGCGGTCCACCTCGGCGAGCGCCCCCGTGGCGGCCATCGCCTGCGCGACGCCGGCGGCCATCAGCGCGCCGCGCACGCCCGCGCTGCTGCCCCCGCCGCCGCCCGTTCCGCCCGCGCCCGGCTCGTTGCCGGGGACGCCGCTCGCGCCGGCGGGCGGGACCTGGCGCGAGATGCGCGTCTCGGGAGCCGTGGGCGCCTCCTCCTGAGCCTGTTCGCCCGAGCGCGGGGCCATGCCCTCGGGCGGTACCGCGGCGCGCTCGGGGGCGGAGAGCTTCGCCAGGTCCGACGGGTTGAGCAGGAGCCGCGACACGCGGTCGGGGAGCTGGTCGAACGTCATGTCCTCGATCGGGCGCACCGGGGTGTTCGTCACCAGCCACAGGAACAGGCCGCCGAGCGTGAGGAAGATCAGGTGGCTGATCATCGCCGGCCGGTCGAGCGTCTCGAACGGGCCCGGGCGGAAGTCGTCGAACAGGTCCTCGCCGGCGGAGCGCGCGCGCGTCGTCATTTCTGGATCACCGCGAGCGTGATGTCGTAGAAGCCGACGGTCTGGCTCGTGTACATGACCTTCTGGAGCACGTGGAACGGGATCGACTCGTCGGCCTGGAGGATGAGCTTGCCCTCGAACTTGCGCGAACTCCCGGCGCGCTCGGCCAGCCCCTCGGTCTTCTGGCGGACGGCGTCGAGGGCCTGCTCGAGCGCGGGGACCTTGAGCTCGCCCTGGGCCATCACCTGGTCGGTCGGGCAGACCGCGGCGCCGTCGACCACGACCTGGCTGCGGGTCACCACCACGACCGGCGACTCCTTGAAGGTCGCGGTCGAGGACGACGGCGGAAGGGTCACGCCCGGGAACGGCGACACCACGGCGCCTCCGACGACCAGGCTCTTGAGCAGGAACAGCAGCAGCACGGTGAAGATGTCGATCAGCGACGTGAGCTGGAGCCGCGCGACCACGGCCTGCTCGCTGCCGCGGCGCTTGCGCTCGCGGATCGCCGTGCCGACGAGGTAGCCCCTCACGGCTGGGCTCCCAGCAGCGTGGAGTTACCGAAGCCGGCCTCGCGCACCTGGTCCATGACCTGGACCACGTCGCGGTAGGGCACCTGCGGCGACACCACGAGGATCGCGCCGCCCGAGGTCGGGTAGCGCGCGTGCACGTCGTCGAGCTCGGCGCGGAGTTCCCTCAGGGGATCGGCCTCGCCGGTGAGGCGGGGGATCGGGGCGTACGCGCTGTCGGGCACGCCCTCGACCGTGTAGGTCGAGTCGGCGAGGCGCACCGCGAGCGCGAGCGGGCTCGCGCCCGCCGCGCCGCCCGTGCCGGGGAAGTCGAGCCCGAGTGCGGACACCGGCACGAACACCGCCGAGTACAGCAGGGCCGGCACGAGCGCGACGAACAGGCTCATGAGCGGGAGGAGGTTGAGCTCCTCGGGCTCGGAGGCCGCGCGCTTGCGCTTCTTACGAAGAGACATGGCCGCCGTTCGCCGGCGTGGTCGTGGCCGAGGTCATCGGGATCACGTTCTTGGGCTGGTCGAGCCCCGACATGGCGTGGATCAGCTTGACCGACGTGGCCTCGACGTCGTCGGTGATCGAGGTCACCTGGGACGAGAAGAACGAGTGGGTGAACAACGTCGGGACGGCCACGATCAGCCCGAACGCGGTGCAGTTGAGCGCCTCGGCGATGCCCGCGGCGAGGAACGCCGAGCGTTGGGCCGGGTCGGCCTGGCCAACCGCGCTGAACGAGTAGATCAGCCCCGAGACCGTGCCCAGGAGGCCGAGCAGCGTCGAGGCGTTGGCGAGCATCGCAATGTAGAGGATGCGCTTGCTGAGCGGCGGCAGCGCGACCGACGCCGCCGAGTCGGCGGTGGCGAACAGCTCGGCCTCGACCTCGAGCGCGTTCGCGCCGCGCGTCGGGCGCTCGAGGATCGCGGTCGCGACCTGCGCGAGCGGCGCCTCGGAGTCGCGGCAGAAGCGTGCCGCTTCGTCCTTGCGCCCGCCGCGGATCAGCGGCACCACGCGGTCGGTCAGCTTCTTGCTCGAGATGCGGGCCTTGACCATGATCACCCACCAGCGCTCGGCCGCAATCGCAAGCGCGATCACGGCGATGCCGAAGATGGGGTACATGAACGGGCCGCCCGCCTTGAAGAACGTGGCGAACGAGGTCAACGGATTCATCGGCTCCCTCCGGAGGTCGGGGTGGCGTGCAGGGGTTCCATCATCCACACGCGCACGGTAACGGGCGACGATAGGGCCGCCGTGAAATCATCCCTCAAGTACGACGGGTGAATCGGGGCGTCCTCGAGCGCGAGCTTCGGGCCCGTGTGGACGAACAGGACGCGCGGGGCCTCGGAGCGGCCCTCGATGGTCTGGGCCGCGAGCGTGAGCGGGCGGCGCGGCGTGGCGGTCGAGGGCGCGGCTGCCCGTTTCGCCGCCGGCCGGGCCGGCGTGGGCGTCGGCGCGGCCGACACGCCGCTCGCGAATGCCCAGGCGGCGCACGCGAGCAGCGCGACGGCGAGGCGCGGAAGTAAGGCGATTGGGCGGAAGCGGGTCACGGTTGTTTCTCCTCGGCCATGCGATCGGCCAGCGATTCGTCGAACGGCGCGCCGAGAGTCAGGAAGCGCTCGAAGTCGCGGCGCGCGGCCGCGCGATCGAGGCGATAGAACCGGAGAAAGATCGCCCGGTTCAAGAGCGCGCCCGGCTGGTGGGG
>JBDTYW010000166.1:0-5396 GCA_040005445.1 Candidatus Eiseniibacteriota bacterium | reverse complement strand
GGGACTGTTTCTTGCGGAAGAACATCGCTTCGCTCCCTGAAGCTCGGCGTCCGGAATCCGTCCGTGCGCGCGTGGTGGAATACCGGCGGCCGCGCGGCTCCAGCCGGGCGACGTGCCGGGGAACGAGGCCCGAGGAAAGACGGGACCTCTCCGACACCCGGGTTTTCGGCCCGGGATGCATGCAACTTGAGGGATTTCGCCGACGCTCTTCGCAGGCCGCCTGGCCCTCGGGGCGGGGCTAGAAGCGGCCGAACAGGCCGCCGTACCAGCGCCAGAGGACCGGCCCGACCAGCGCGGCGAACACGGCCGCGGCGGCGAGCAGCGTGCCGAACGGCAACGCCGTCCGCCGGGTTCCCCGGCCGGAAGCGATCAGGATCCCCCCCAACAGGGACCCCGCGAGCGCCGCCGAGAAGATCGTCAGGAACACACCCGGCCAGCCCAGGAACGCCCCGATCATGCCGGCGAGCTTGACGTCGCCGCCGCCGAGACCCTCGACGCCCGTCGCTCGCCGGTACCCGAGCGCGACGAGGTAGAGCGAACCCGCGCCGACGAGCGCGCCGATCAGTCCAGCGAGCAGTCCGTCCCAGGTGAAGCCGCGCGCCGCGAGGCCGATCACGAGGCCGCCGACCGACAGCTCGTCGGGGATGATGCGGTGGTCGAGATCGATCAGCGCGATGGCCAGCAGCGCGAGCGCGAACACCGCGGCCGGCACGAGCGCCACCCGCGGGCCGAGCACGAGCGCGAGCCCGGGGAGCAGGACGCCGGCCCCGAGCTCGACCAGCAGGTAGCGCGGGGAGATCGGCGCGGCGCAATCGCGACAGCGCCCGGACAGGAGCAACCACGAGATGACCGGCACATTGTCGAACGGCCGGATCGCGTGACCGCAGGCGGGACACGCCGACGGCGGCCACGCGAGCGACTCCCCACGCGGCAGGCGATGGATGACGACATTGAGGAACGAACCGAGACACAGCCCGAGCACGAACAGGAAAACGTAGGCGCCCGGGGTAAATGCGGCGTCGAGCGTGCGCTCGCCCCACGGTGACCACGTCATGAGCGCGACCAGCGGCGCCGGCGCGCTCACGACGCCCCCTGCCCGACCGATGCGGGGCGTGCGCTCTTGGCCGCACCCGCGAGCGGCTTGAGCGAGCCGACCCAGGCCTCGAGGCGGCGCTCCTCCCCGGTGCCCGCGAGCAGGCGGCGCAGGTGCTCGATCGCCTTTTCGCGCAGGATCGCGTTGTCCGTGGTTTCCGCGACCTGGCGCCAGAGCTCGACCGAGACCTCGGTGTAGCCGGCGCGCTGACCGGACCACGCCGCGAAGCGCTGGCAGTAGTCCGGCGCATTCGGTTGGCGCGCCGCCTGCGCAAAGTCGAACGTCGCGCGCGTCAGGTTGCGCTTACCGAGGTAGTGGACGAACCCGAGTTCGAACGGATAGATCCAGTCCGTGGGGTTGTTGCGCATCCCCTTCTCGAGCAGACGCACACCCGCCTCGAACTGGCGTCCCTCCTGGCAGAGCGACGTTCCGCCGAACACGTAGGCGCTTCTGAAGCCGGGGTCCAGCGTGGTGATGACCTCGAAGACGTGTGCCATGTGCGTGAACGTGTTGTCGAGTTCGCGATGGAGCCCGTAGTACTGGACTCCGCGCAGCCACATCAGGTCCGCCCAGGCGGTCGCATCCCCCATTGCGACCTGGCCCAGCCAGGTGCCGGAGGGGTAATACGAGAGCTCGGCGAGCGGCTCGGCTGCGCGGAGGCTCTTCGAAGCCCAGCGCGCCTGGGCCACCACCAGCGTGGCGGCGACCGCGAACACCAGCACCGCCAGGCCGATCACCCGCAGGCTCCTCTGCTCGGCGGGATTGCCGGGGTTCACTTGAGCTCCCGGCGCTCGAACGCCACGACCGCGAGCGCGAGCACGGCCGCGACATAGGCCACGGCGTAGCCGACGGCGAGAATGATATGGAACGCCGGGGCGGTCTCCATGTGCGCGACCTGGGGCCGCAGGTTGAACAGGTCGAGGTTGGGAATGACGTACGAGAGGCCGCGCATGACGCCGCCCACGGCGCCGGGCATCTGCTGCGCAAACTCCCGCAGGTCGCGCGTCCAGTAGCCCGTGGCGTAGAGCGCAAGCGTGTAGACGACCGACAGGATCGGCGTCGACAGCGACGAGAACAGGACCGCGAGCGCCGCCAGCACCAGGTTGGCCAGCGCGAGCAGGACGACGGCCTGGGTCACCGGCCCGACCGCGCGCACGCCGTTCATGGCGACCGCGACCAGCAGCAGGATGGCGCCCATGGCGAACACGGCTGCGCCCATCGTCGCCGCCAGTCCGGCCCACTTGCCGACGAGATAGGAGGCGCGCCCCACCGGGCGGGAGAGCACGACGTGGATCGTCCGACGCTCGATTTCCTTGTGTACGAGCCCGGTGCCGACCAGCGCCACGATCACGATGCCGAGGAGGCCGAGCGTCGAGAGGCCGAGGTCCACGGTGATCCGGTCGCCCTGGCCCATCGCGATCGGCGCGAGCAGGCGCGACAACACGAGCACCAGCACGCCGAACCCCACGACCAGGAATAGGACCCGGTCCCTCACCGCCTCGCGGAACGTGCCACGCGCCACCGCCAGGATCGCGCTCAAGCTTCGGCCCTCCAATCGGTGGAGGGCGCATCGGCCGCGCGCTCGGGATCGCCCCCGACGTCGTGGGCGCCCTGGAACATGTCCATGAACAGGTCCTCGAGCGAGCGGCGCTCGGGCGTGAGCGAGATCACCTCGTGACCGCGTCCGGCGAGCCAGGCGACGAGCGCCGAGGCGCGCGCCGCATCGTCGAGCACGAGCCGCACGCGGCCCGCGACGTTCTCGATCTCGACGCCGAGGAACTCCGGCGGCAACGCGAACACGCCGCGCGAGCGCACGACGATCTCCGCGCCCGCGCCGCCGCCTTCGAGCAGCGCGTCGAGCGTGCCGAGCTTGAGCAGCCGCCCCGCCCGAAGGATGGCGACGCGGTCGCACAGGACCTCGACGTCGTGCAGGATGTGGCTCGAGAACACGACCGTCGTCCCCTGGGCCTTGAGCTCGCGGATCAAGTCCACGACCTCGCGCCGCCCGATCGGGTCGAGCCCGGACATGGGCTCATCGAGGAACAACAGGCGCGGCCGTCCCATCAGGGCGTGCGCGAGGCCCGCGCGCTGCAGCATGCCCTTTGAATACTTGCGCATGCGCGTGCGGGCGGCGTGGGCGAGACCGACGCGTTCGATCAGCTCGTGCGCCTGCGCGCGGGCGGCCGCGCGCGACATCCCGGCGAGCTCGCCGGAAAACTCGAGGAACTCGAGGGCGGTGAGGTGATCGTAAAAATACGGGTTCTCCGGCAGGAAGCCGACGTCCTGGCGGCTCTCCGGGGGCCCCGCGGGACGGCCGAGCAGGAATGCCCGACCGCGCGTCGCCGGCAGGAGCCCGAGCAGCACGCGCAGGGTCGTGGTCTTGCCGGCACCGTTCGGGCCCAGGAGCCCGAACACGCCGCCTTCCGGCACGTCGAACGACACCTCGTGGACGGCGGTCTTGATGCGCCGGGTCCAGGGGTGGCGAAAATCCTTGCCGAGCCCCTCGACGCGCACGGCGGAGCGGTCGGAACCTGGCCGGCGATCCGGGGGGTTCGGGGCGGTGGAGCTCATTGATTGCTTGGGATTCACCGTGGGATTCCCTCGATCCATTCCAGGGTTGGCAGCGGACACCGCCCCGTACGGGGCGCGGTCTCGAGTCTCGATCGTGCAGAATGCACGGTCCATGCCAAGGCGGGAGGGCTTCCGGGCTAGTTTCCGTTCGAGAGCGTGAGCGTCATGGTCGCGCCGTCCGACCCGATCCCCTTGATGCGATAGGAATCCGGCGTCGCCGGATTGAACCCGATCTCCCCGGGGTTTCCGGCCGTCGGGTCGGCGTCGAACTGCACCGCCGTGGCGGACTGGGTGAACGGGTTCGTCGGATAGACCTGGCGAGGCACGTGCTGCATGAGCGTCAGGCCGTCGTCCGCGGTGTCGCTCGCGTTGTCGGGGTAGCGCCCGCTCGAGACTGCCGAGAAATCCTCGGCCGCGGTCTGAAGCAGGTGCATGTTGGTCTTGGCCGAGGCTTCGCGGGCGCGGCCGACCATGGTGACGAAATTGGGGATCGCGACGGCGGCGAGGATCCCGATGACGAGAACCACGATCATCAACTCGATCAGGGTGAAACCCTTGTTCGACATGGCGCCCATCCTTGCCGATCGGGAGGACGATCGGGGGGCCCTGCGGCTCTCCGCCCGCAGGCGTCGAGCGCCGGGAACTTGCTGCCAGGAAGCTTGCGAGTGCTCGATCGGCGTCATCGAAGTCCCCGGGAATAGAAGCGGGGAGGCACCCAAGGGCCCCCCCGCGTCGACGATTCCCTCCGGCGGACTACTGGCCGGCGGTCAGGACGAGCGTCAGGGCGGCGGCCTTGCCGTAACCCTTGACGTTGTAGTTGCTCTGCGACGTGTCGGCATACGACGTGATACCCGCCTTCGAGGTCGGGGCGCCCAGCGTCGAGGCGCGATCTTCCCAGGCGTTGCCCGAACCGGTCGAGCTATCGAACGGGTTCTTGAAGTTCGACGGCAGCGTCAGCGAGCTGGCGTTCGCCGCGTACGTGCCGTCGTTCTTGACGCCGTAGTCCTCGGCGGCGAGCTGGGCGGTGTGCATGTTCGCCTTGGTCGAGCCTTCCTTCGCGCGGTCCTGCATCGCGATGAAGTTCGGGATCGCGATCGCGGCCAGGATGCCGATGATGACGACCACGATCATGAGCTCGATGAGAGTGAAGCCCTTCTGATTGCGCAGCATTGGGGTGCTCCTCCTTGGAGTTTTGGTGTAGGCCTGTCCCTCTGGCTCATCCAGAACTTCGCCCACGTCCGAGAGCTAATGCAACCGTTGTGCCAGACTCCGCTACTCCCCCGTAACGCACTGTGTGGCAAATTCTTAGGAGTCATCCCTGACCCGCCCTGGCCCTTCGCCGGCGCACCCCGGCGTTGAATCCCGCCCGACCCGGCCGTGCGTCCCGTGCGCATCGCAACGAATCTGACCACCCGTTGCGCACTGCATTGCCACCAGCCCCGACCATGCGGTCCGGGGCCCCTCGTTACTCGTCGTCGGTGCCCGTCTTCTCCTCGCCGGTGCCCCACTCCTCGGCAAACTCCGGGTGACCGGGGCCGGGGAGGATGCGGCCGCGCTCGCCCTGCTTCTCGAGCCCATACACCAGCAGCTTGCGGTAGAGCGTCGAGGCGTTGATGCCGAGGATCTCGCTCGCCCGCTTCTTCTGCCAGTGCGTGTAGTCGAGCACCTTCAGGATGTACTCGCGCTCGAGTTCCTCGAGGCTCAAGTTCGGCGAATCGATGATCAGGCTGCC
>JBDTYW010000165.1:0-5409 GCA_040005445.1 Candidatus Eiseniibacteriota bacterium | reverse complement strand
CCCTGCCCTTTCGCGTCCCCATCGTCTAGCCCGGCCCAGGACACCGCCCTTTCACGGCGGCGACGCGGGTTCGAATCCCGCTGGGGACGCCAGCTCACACTGACGAATCCCGATCAAAGCACTTGCAAACTTGCCCCGGGGCAAGTTCGGAATACGCTCAAATCATTGTCATCAAGCCGGTTCGATGTTCATGTCACGATCGCTTGGCTGGATGCAGCACGTCGACCTCGCGCTACCAAGCCGAGAGCAGGTTCCAACTCGGCGAGCTCAGGAACGCCATTCCTGAATACTGCGCGCCGGCCGCCGACGACCCCCGAGCGCGACCCCCGGGGGTGATTGCCGTCACGCCGCTGGAAGAGTACGCTGTTTGCCGCTCGTTCCGATCCACCTTCCGGGGGTCCAAGGAGAACCAATGAGAGCCTTTGCGCCCGCTTCGTTCCTCGCTCTTGCCATTGTGGTTTCAGCCACTCCTGCCCACGCGTTTCCACAGATCAACGTGACGGCCAATCAGACCATCAGCACGGTCCCCCCGCGCTACAAGACGACGTTCACGTTTCAGCTGGTTGGTTACAACCCCCCGGCCGCGTGGTACGGCATCGTGCTTTCCAGCTCGGGCCAGGGGGCGCCGGTGACCTTCTATGGCACCGAATGCCCGGCCTATCCATGGTCCTGCTCCAACACTCCGACGGTCGCTTCGTACTACAAGGATGGTGGCGGCCTGCAAGGCCCTGCGATGCAGTTTTCCGTCACGACGGATCAGCTCGTTCCCTGCGTGTCGATCCGCATCCCGGACATGCTCCTGGCCAAGGTGCCGAGTCCGCGCGTCGAGAATGACTACGTCATCACCGCCTGCCTCGCCGCCGACATGCCGACACCCGCAGGCTCCGCCAGCTGGGGCCGCCTGAAAGCCATCTACCGGTAACGTCAGGACACCGCAGTTCGCCGGGGGACGCCCCATCCCGATCACCGCTTAGGGACTTCGGCGACCGCGCGCGCAAGCAAGTCCCGCGCGCCGATCGAGGGCTCGTGGAATACGAGTTCGGGCCACGTCGGCAGCAGCCGGTCGACTGTGAGGAAGAGAGCAAGCCCCTCGTCCTGCACCCACCAGCGCCGGCCGCCGAGCATCCGAATCGCGGCCTCCCGCCCCAGCCCGCCGCCGTCGGGTTGCGCGAGCCACGCGTAGCCCGTCCACTGGCCGGCTCCTTCGAGCGAGAGGAAGATGTCGTCGAGCGTCGCGAACTGGGCCTTGTCCCCGGTGAACCAGCGGGCATGGCGGGCCTCGATCATCGCGAGCGCGCGTAGGGCGATCGCGCGTACCTCCGCGAGCGAGTCGGCGGCGGCGGCGCGATACAATAGGTCGCGCTCCCCCAGGTAGGCAGCGACGTACAGCGAGTCGGAGCCGAAATGGGTCTGCACCGCGTCGTCGTCCAGTTCCTCGGGATACGCCCAGGTCGAATCGATCGGGCCGAGCGTCGCCCCGAAGCCCCGCACCTGGCGGGTGTGGGCGAACTCGTGGAGAAACACCGCGGTCAGTCCCGGCTCCTGTCCGTGCCCCTTCTGCGCCCAGTAGCTCGGCGCGGCCATGACGAAGAACGGCCCGCTCGCCCGGGCGACGCTCGTGAAGCTCATGAGCTGGATCGGGACGCGCGACGAATCGGGCAGCGTGAGCGAGTCGCTGTGCGCGATCGCTCGCCAGGGCAGGAGGGCGCCCCGGAGCGCCGGGCCGTCCTCCGACGGGGCTCCGCCTGCGGTGACCGCCGATGTCGTGTAGACGCACGAACTGTCGAACAGGACGATCCCCGGGGCTGGTGCATCGGGCAATCGGAGGAGTCTCTCGGATGTGAGCTTCCAGGCCGCGAACCAAGACTCGATCCAGGGACTCGCCTGAGCCATGTCGCACGGCCCGGGAACCAGACCGGCGACGGCGGCCGCGCCCTGGGCGGGGATCGCGACCGAGGCCTGTAAGCAGCAACACGACACGGCCAGCACCAGCACCCAGGGCAGAGGACCACTCCGACGCCTTGGACTCATGTGGGGATCCTCACGGGGTTGGTGGGATGCGCGCCGGGACCTTTCCGGCCGACGCGCGCGGGCCACGCGCTGACTCAGGAGGCCGACGGATCACGAGCGATCCGGTTCGAGCGCATGTAAAAGTGGGCCCCATGGCGCTGCTGCGCAGGAAGGATCGAATCCGCCGGGCCAACGGTTGGATGTCCGGGTCGCGGGGTGGCGGCTCATCCTAGCGAAACGCTTGGACCTCCGTCCAGCGGGGTCCGGGGTCCGGGGTTCGGGGTCGGGACCGGGGCGACACGCGGGAACCCGCCGCGAACAAGTGGCGGCGCATGCAAGAGCCCCCGGACCGGAGTCCGGGGGCTCGCGTCGCTCGCAATCCATCGCCGCGGTTAGTCGCGATCGTCCGACCCGTCATGGCCCCGGCCATTGCCCTGGCCGCGTCCATTTCCGCGGTCGTGCCCGCGGTCGTGCCCGCGGCCGTGACCCTGGCCGTTGTCCTGTCCCCGGCCCTCTCGATCGTGTCCCCACGCATCATTCCCGCGTTCGCGGCGGCCCGAGTCGTGGCGCGATCCGGACTGGACACGACGCCGGCCGTTCCATCGCCCGTTGTCGCGGACGTCGGCGCTCCGGCCCTGCCAGTAACCGCGCGACTGGTGGTGATAGCGTCCGGGGACCGTCAGGATGACCCGGGGGACCTGCTCGAAAGCGACTGCGAGGAACGGCCCGCGATACGATCGGCTCCGGAACCAGTACCCGCCGTCGTTGATGAACCAGTCGTTGCCGAAACGATACATGTCGTAGTCGAGGTCCTGCACGTAGTAGACCTCGGTGCTCGGAACCACGTACGCCCGCGGCGCGCGCTGGAAGTAGACCGTCGGCGCGCGGCGTCCCACGTGGATGTTGATGTCTGCCGATACCGCCGCGCTCGTGGGCATCGGGGCGCACGCCACCGCACCCGCCAACAGGGTCGTCATCAAAAGGGCACGTCGCATCTCGATCCTCCTCCTGGAGAGTGGCGGCTCCTCGCAGGAAGTCGGATTGGCTCGGGTCGAAGCCGCCGGGTTCTCGCACGAATCGAAATGCACGGCGCGTGCCACCGCGGAAAGCGATTGTGATTCACCTGGATTGCGTCCCCCGGCGTCCATGAGAGGGGCGATCTGTCCCTCCTCGCACAGACGTGCGGCAATTGTCATGCCCCCTGTCACGCGCCTTTCAAGGCTCACCATACTTCTGCCATGGAAGTGATCGGGGGTGAGGCGGGAATGCGACACGGCGTCGCGCGCAGCCGCGGGTGAAACCTGCCGCCCGAGACGCCGACGCCGAGCAATTGCCGCGGCGCGCCCGACGGCATTTCCAGCACGCCGGCGGCCCCGTCCGAACGAGCGGGGCCGCCGATCCGGCTGCAATGCTCAGGCTGCTATCGATAGAGCGACTTCACCGCACCCCACGAGCTTGCGCGCGCCGGCGTGGCGTGCTCGTGGCACATTTCGAAAGGCTGATAGCTCTCCGTCTGCGAATTCGAGTAGCCGCCGAACGGACCGGGCGAGTGGCCGATGTAGTCGATCCGGTAGGTGATGTCGAAGAAGCTGTCCACCGCCCACATCGCCCCGACCTTGGTCAGGGTCGTATGCCCCGGGCTCGGCAGGCCAAAGCCGCTGCCGGCGATGACGCGCAGCAGGTCGAAGTCCGGATCGCCCGGGGCCACCTGGCCCTGCAAACCGGTCAACTCCATCTGGAACGATTGGACCGGCGCCGCCGCTGCGCGCGGCGCGGCGTCGCTCGAACAGGACACGGGGATCAGGAAGACGCGGTCATAGGGGTAGGTCGGATCCCCTTCGAGGTGAAGCCTCAAGATCGCGTCCCAGGTCTGGGTGGTTCCCCCGAGAGCGCCGCCCGGGCCTTCGACGACGTTTTGGATGTTGATGATCGAGAGCGTCGCGGTGATGGGGATGCCCGGCGGAAGTCCATTCAGGCGGACCGACTGTCCATCGACATAGCCATCGGGGCAGGCGGGCGGAACCTGTGCGGTGCCGCCGATGTCCGCCACGAGACAACACTCCGATTGCGCGCGGGAGGGCCCCATGGTCAACAACGTAAAGGCCATCGTCGCCAGGGCCAGGGATCGGGGGAGGTGGACCAGGTTCATGGGAGGGCTCCAGGAGTGAGGGAATGCCGGCTCGTCGCCGGGCCGGGGGGCAACAAATCTAAATGCCTTCGCCTGATTCGGCAAAGCCGGTTTCAAGCGGCACGGGCGTGGACCGCGACCAGGTCGAACCGGCGCGCCAGGTACGCGTGAACGGCGGCCATCAGTTCGACCATCGTCCGGCAGCGATGGTTGCGCGTGACGTTGGCGTGCAGGTCGAGCCACAGGCGCTCGATCCGGTTCTCCTCGGGGCAGTACGGCGGCAGGAAGTGCAGGTGGATCCTCGCCCCGTGAGCCGCCAGCCAGGCCAGAACGATCCTGCTCTTGTGGATGATGTAGTTGTCGAGGATCACGTGGATCGTTCGCATCTCGGGGTAGGCCTCGTTCAGCGCGCGCAGCAGGTTGAGGAACAACCAGCTCGCCTTGCGATCGCCTTCGACGTAGACGAGGCGCTGCTCCCGGTGATCGTACGCGCCGGCCAGGTAGCGCTTCTCGTTCTTCCCCGGCGTCATGATCAGGCGCTGCGTCCCGGGCAACATCCAGTCGGGGCCGATCTTGGGGTTGAGATGGAGATCCACTTCGTCGACGAACACGAGCACCTCGCGCGAACAGGCCCGGGCGGCAAGCCGGCGCAGGAACGCGATCCGAGCCTTGCGCCGGGCGGCCTTCCACGGACACGCCACCACCGGCCGCGGGCGTCCCCAGCGCACGCGGAGCCGTCGCAGGATCTTCCACAGATGCCCCACCGACAGCTCCACGGCAAGGACTTCGGCGATCACCCGGGCGAGCAGCTCGAGCGTCCATGTCGGGCGCGGAAAGCCGTGTTCCTGCGGCGTCTTGGTCAGGATCGAACGGATCTGAGCCTCGACATCGGCATCGACCTTGCGGGTTCCGTTCTCGCTGCGGCCATCGAACACAGCGGCTACCCCGCACACCTGAAAGCGCGCTACAATCCGGCACGCCGTCGAAGGTGCACACCCCAGGGCGTGAGCCGCTGCAGAGCGGCTCTCTCCCCGGGCGACCTTCAAGAGCACACGGCAGCGGATGCGTACGTCTGCGTCGTGCGTCTGGCGATCCACTCGGGCAAGCCAACAAAGCGCTGGCCGGCCCACACGAAGCTCCGCAGCCATCGTGGGACCTCCTTGCCTCCTTGTGAACTACTTGGCGTAGCCACAGAGAGAATCAAGGTAGGTCCCACGACTTTCAAGCGGTCTCGCACCGGCCGCGTTGCCGAATCAGGCGAAGGCATTTAG
>JBDTYW010000164.1:0-5521 GCA_040005445.1 Candidatus Eiseniibacteriota bacterium | reverse complement strand
CAAAAGAGAGGGGCGACCTTGCGGCCGCCCCTCTTTGCTGTGTGCGTCGTTTGTCCGAGTCTACGCGGATGCGCTAGTTGCGGTACTGGCTCTTGATCTGGCCCCAAGTCTTCGCCGAGGCAGGCACCGCAGCGCAAGGGCTGACCGTCGAGGCCGGCAGGAACGACGCCGCCACCACGCCACCCGGCCGATTGAACGAATACTCGATGCTGTTCAGGTCGAGCACGGCTCCGTTCGCCACCTTGAAGCAGATGGGATCGACGAAGTTGCCGCACTCCGTGGCCGTGCTCGCGCCATCCACCGACGCCGAGTGATCGAACACGAAATTGCAGAGGAAGTAGCGCGTCGTCGAATTCGCCGAGGCCACGCCATTCGGGTACGTGTTCGCCACGGTAATCCGCATCAGGGTCCCGGCGTAGGTGTCCGGTGCGAAGGACACATCCTTGACCTGCAAGGACGGCGAGGACGTCTGCATCATCGCCGGGCACACCTTGCTGATGTGGTTGAGCGTGATCTGCGACGAGGTTTGGCACCCGGCCGCGTCGAAGCGCCAGGAATCCGGCACCTGCTGCGACCCGTCGCCGTAGATGACCTTGACGTCGTACGCCTTGTGCGCGAAATCAATCCCGAGCACCGACACGTTGAGCGTGTAGGTGATCGCTCCCGCCGCGACCTTGTCGACCGGTCCCGTGCACGTGTCCCAATTCATGCTGATGGTTCCAGGCACTTGCGCCTCACTCTTGCCGGCGAAGCCGAGCACAGCAAGGATCGCCAATCCCGTTAGCATTTTCCGCATGGGTCCCTCCTCAAAGAGCCCTTCACGTGGGAGTTGCCCTCGGCATCCCCGCTCGTCTCCAGTTCGCACGACGTCCTGCAGGAAATCGTGCCCTTAGAGTAGGCGCGGGTCAGTCTTGCGGGCAACAAGAATCTTACATCTCTTGGTCCACTACTTCCTTGTGGTTCAGCCGGTTCCGGGTTCGACCCCCGGGTTCCAGGGGCCGCGGTCCGGATGCCGGCCGGCTCCCCACCCCCGGCGAAGCAGTCCCAACCTATGCAAGATCGAGGCCCGCGGAGCGCATCGGGGGGAATCGGCCGCCGGAGCCTGGTCGGCCGGGTAAGGCGAACCGCAGGAACAACCTTCCCGGCGCGGTTCCGGCCGGAATCCCTGCATCCGGACCGCAAATCCGAGGGGCGAGGCCGGCGGGGCGGCTCCTCCAGGGTTGCCATTCCGACACCCTTGCGTCGACCAGTTCCGTGCCGGAGCGACCGAACAGAACTGATCCGATGGGGCGGCAGGCCAAACAAAAGGGGCGGCACCGAAGCGCCGCCCCCGTGCAACCCAGCAAACAGACTGGAACTAATTGCGATACTGGCTCTTGACCTGACCCCACGTCTTGGCAGCAGCCGGCGTGGCGCCCGGGCAGCGGCTGTTATTGTTGGGATCGTTCGAGGTGATCCACTCGTTCGCGACCGTCCAGTTGGACTCGGTCGAGTTCAGGTCGAGCCACGAAGCGGACGTGATGTGGAAGCACACCGGGGCCTCGATGCCGCCGCAGGTGTTCGGCGGATCGCCAGGGCCAGCCACGCTGTAGGTCTCGTCGAACACGATGCCGCCGAGCAGGTAGCGCGTCGTCGCGGCCGGCGTGGTGCCGGTGCTATAGACGGCCCCGTTCGGGTAGGAATTCGCCAGCGTCGCCTTGGCCTTGCCGGTGCCGGAGTCATACGACCAGTCCGTAATCTGCAGCGAGGGGCCCGCGGTGCCCATGAGGGGCGCGCAAACCTTCGCGATGTTGTGCGTGACCAGGATCTGCGAGCTGCCCTGGCAGCCGGCCGCGTCGAAGCGCCACGCGTCCTTGAGGCCGCCCGGCGAGCCGGCGGTGACGACCCACTGATACGCCTTGTTCGGGGTCGACATGCCGAGCACGGAAAGCAGCGCCGTCACCTTGGCGCCGCCGGGATTGGCGATATCGATCGGACCGGTGCAGCTGGTCCAGTTGATGCTGACAGAGCCCTGCGCGAACGACGTGGAAGCCGTCGCGCCAAGGAGCAGAATCGAAGCGAGGAAACGAGTCACCTTCATTTTGGAGCCTCCAAACCCGGATCCCTACGCAAGAGGGGGGGCAAGCATTGCTGTTGGTTTCAGGGAACTACCGTTCGCTTGATTTAGACAAGGGCTGCTTCGTTCGCCAACGAGGTCTTTAGAAACCTCACCTCCTCCGCATATCGCGAAGTCCGCATTGAGAGCAACCGCGTCCATGTGCCGGCATTTGCCGGCGAGACTCCGTGCGGGTGATCGACCCACACGGAGTTCCGCGTCTTGAACGATTACGGGCAGAACGTCAGGGTCGGGCCGAGGAGGTACTCGACCGAGAAGATCGAGAGGTCCACCAGGCCGGTCGTACCGCTGACATCGTAGTCCGTCTCCTGCGCCGACGTGTTGATCAGGTAATTGAAAGAGAACGTCGACAGATCTCCGAGGCCAACCTTGCCCTCGGCCAGGCCGTCGATGTCGCACGAGCGGCCCTTGACGTTGCCCAGCACGACTCCGTCCGCCGAGACCTCGACCGTATTCGAGTTCGAGAACTTGCCGGTGCGAGGGGCGAAGACCACCGCGCCCGAGCCATTGGTCACGCGGCTGATCGACTTCGCGGGGCAATTGACCGTCGTGCCCGCGTTCTGCGTGCTGTAGACCTTCATGCCCGACGCCGAGTAGTTCAGCGTCACCGTCCGACCCGAGAGCGGGGCGTTGTTGACATCCCGCACGACCACGTCGAATCCAGGATTCAACGGCGCGCCATTCTGGGCGGTCGCAGTGCCACTGTTCGTACCCACGGCCACCGCATCCAACGTCGAGAAGCGCGGATCCGGAACGCCAGCCGAAGCCACAGAGGCCACGACCACGAATCCCGCGGCGATGGTAAGAGCCTTCCGAACCATTCCAGTCATTTTCACGTACCTCCTAGGGAAACTCCGGTCACCGTAACGCAAGCATGCACAGGCAGCTGACTGTGGACGATGGTGGCTGGCTCGGACACCCCCTTTCGAACAACGTGTATTGAATTCGGCGAAAAGTGTGGAACTCGATCAAGCCAAAACGATCGGAAACGACAGTACGATGGGGTCTGGGGAATCCACATCGTGTAACGCGAAGAAGGTTAGCAGCCTAGCTATGGACTGTCAACCCGAAAGTCGGCCCCCGGGGGCAGGGATTCAGCGTCTCCATGGCCTAAAACCCCGGAAGCCGGACCCGGGTTCCGGACTTTTTCTTTACAGGACCGGCCGACGGGCGTCCTTCCGGGCCGAATTCGGCGCGGGCGGGGCCGCCCAGGGCACTCCGGGTCGAGCCGAGAGTATCTCACGGCCCGGGGCCCGCTGCCAATCCCCGATTAAAAACAATGCTTTCAACCGCTTGCCGAATACCGAGCCGGGTGGTGGGCGAAACAGGGCTCGAACCTGTGACCCCTTGCGTGTAAGGCAAGTGCTCTACCAGCTGAGCTATTCGCCCGCCCTGACCGGACGGCCCGTTTCGCTGCCGGCCGCCTTCGGCCGCTCCCGCCAGACGATCCCCAGGGGGATCAGGGCGCAGTACCCGAGGACGAGCAGCAGGGGCGCCAGGCTGATGTCCCCGCCCTTGAGCAGGAGGAACCCGATCACCGCAAACGCCGCTCCCGCCAGCATCAGCAGGTAGTTCGTCCGCCCGAACGAGAGCAGCGGGTCATGCGAGACGCTCTCGCCCCGGAGCGCGCGCCGAACCGAGGCGTTCGAGCCCGGGCCGCGAGTCCCGGGGGCGGGCTTCTTCTCGGGGCGAGTTCCGCGGCTTCCGGTGCGGCTGGCGTTCATGGCGTGACCCTCAGGGGTAGCGTTTCGTTGAGACTGCCGGAGCGGAAGCCCTGCAGGTCGAGGGCGACATAGGCGAATCCGAGCGACTTGAGGTGGGCCACGCACTCGGAGCGAAGCGGCTCCTCGACCAGGCGGACGAGTTCGCGGGTCTCGAGCTCGAGTCGCGCGACCGGCCCATGGTGGCGCAGGCGCACGTCCCGGAAGCCGCGCGCGCGCAGCCAGGACTCCCCGGCTTCGACCTGGCTGAGTTGCTCCGGCGTGATGCGCGAGCCGTACGGGAAGCGCGAGGACAGGCACGGCATCGCCGGCTTGTCCGACGAGGGCAAGCCGAGCTGCGCGGCGAGCGCTCGCACGTCCGCCTTGGTCAGCCCGCACTCGGCGAGCGGCGAACGCACCGCGTGCTCGTCGGCCGCGCGCCGGCCTGGCCGATGATCGGCGAGGTCGTCCGCATTGGTGCCGTCGAGCACGATCGCGTAACCCTCCTCGCGCGCCACCGCGGCGAGACGCTGATAGAGCTCGCCCTTGCAGAAATAGCAGCGATTCGACGGGTTGTTCGCGAAACGCGGGTCGTCGAGCTCGGCGGTCGCGACGACGCGGGGCTCGAGGCCCATGCCGCGCGCCTGGGCGAGCGCCGCCTCGAGCTCGCTCGTGGCATAGGTCGCCGAGCGGCCGATCACGGCGAGCGCCCGGTCGCCGAGCTCGGCGCGGGCGAGGGCCAGCACGACGCTCGAGTCCACGCCCCCGGAGTAGGCGACGACGCACGAACCGAACGCGCGGATCATCGAGCGCAGGCGCTCGATGCGGATCTCGTAGGCAGGGTCGATCAGGAGACTCAAGGCTTTCCTCGCATGCTGTCGCTCATCGGACTCGGTCCCCCCGCCGGAATGGCGGGCGACAGCCCGGGGTCGAGCGGCACGACCGCCAGCGAGTCGGAGCCCGCGCGCGAGGCGCGCACGCGCGCCACCGCCTCGAGATGCTGCTCTCCGGTCTCGCTGAAGATATGGCCCCCGTCCCCCCGCGCCACGAAGAACAGGTCGCGGCTGCCGGGTGTGGGATTGAGGACGGCCTGGATGCTGGCCCGCCCGGGATTCCCGATCGGACCGGGCGGCAGGCCCGGGTTCAGGTAGGTATTGTAAGGGCTCTGGACCCGCAAATCCGAGTAATAGATGCGCGCCCGGTGCCCACCGAGCGCGTACTGCACCGTGGGGTCTGCCTGCAGCAGCATCCGGCGCCGGAGCCGGTTCAGGTAGACGGCGGCGATCCGGGGGCGCTCGCTGGCGCGCATTGCCTCCGCCTCGACGATTGACGCCAGGGTGAGGATCTGGTGCCCGGTCAGCTCGACGGCGATCGGCCCCCCGTGCGCCAATTCTTCATCGAGCACCCGCCGCGCCTTGAGCGCCATGGTGCGCACGATGGTCTCGGGCGCGGTGGTCGGCAGGAAGGCGTAGGTCTCCGGGAACAGGTAGCCCTCGAGCGTCGCGCCGGCGGGCGCCCCGGCCTCGGCCACGAGCCCCGAATCCGCGACCGCAGCGAGGAAAGAGTCGGAATCGGTCCCCAGCCGCGCCTCGAGAATGCGGGCGATGTCGCGCGCGGTCTGCCCCTCGGGAATCGTGATCAGGTTCTGCCCGCTCATGCCGCGCACGAACACGGTCAGGATCGAGAGCACCGAGTCGCCCTTGTG
>JBDTYW010000163.1:0-5524 GCA_040005445.1 Candidatus Eiseniibacteriota bacterium | reverse complement strand
CATCGCTTACAAGGCGTCGAAGGTTGGAATCGCCCAAGATCCCGGAGCCGGCGCAGGGCGGACCCGCCGAAAAGGGCGGGAAATGCGCGATTCTCGAGTCGTGGGGGAACGACTACTCGACTTTTTCCCGAAATCTGCGCGAGAACGCTTCGGATCGAAGGCTTCGAACGAGGCTCGGGCTTACTGAACGCTGCCAGTGATGCGGGCCGGCGGCCCGTTGCGTGGTCCATGAAGGGTGGAAACGAAATTTATACCCGTCAATCCCTTGAAGACCCGCGGCCCGTCCCTTCGTCCGAAGCCGCGCCCAGGCACCTCCAACTCATGTGCGAACGACACTACCACCGGCGTCGCACGGGGTCAAGGATCGATCCCGCGAGCGACACCCATAAATCCAGAATCTGGATCGCGGACGCGCGCCTCCGCGCCGACGATCGAGACGCGTCGCTCGTGTCTAAGTGCCGTTGCAATTTGCAATTACGCTTGTTTGATGCGACGCGAGCCTGTACACTCTCTTGCGTCGCGCGGGCGAGCAACCCCATCGCCAGCCACTGCCTTCGAAACTCGCCCCTTCCCCGGAGAGCCCCGGATGCACCGAGGCCTGAAGATCAGCGTTGTCATTCCCTGCTACAACGAGGCCGACGGCATCCGCTCGGTGATCGAGTCCATGCCTGACTATGTGGACGAGATCGTGGTCGTGGACAACAATTCCACGGACCAGACCGGCGAAATCGCCCGCGCAATGGGCGCGGTCGTCGTGTTCCAGCCCCAGAAGGGCTACGGCGCCGCCTACCAGGCCGGGCTGCCCGCCGCGACCGGGGACGTGATTGCCACGCTCGATGGCGACGGCACCTACCCCGCCGACGAGATCTCCCTCTTGGTGGACGTGCTCGAGGACCGCAAGCTCGACTTCATCTCCGGCGCCCGCTTCCCGCTGCGCGACCAAAAGGCGATGAACTTCTCGAACAAGGTCGGGAACATGGTCCTCACGCTGACGACCATGGTGCTGTGGTTCCGGCCGCTGCGCGACTCGCAGTCGGGGATGTGGGTGTTCCGCCGGGCCGTGCTGCCGCAGCTCCGGCTGACCTCGGACGGCATGCCCCTGTCGGAGGAGATCAAGATCGAGGCCATCGAGAAACTGGGCTCGCGCTTCGCGGAGGTCGGGATCGACTACCGCCCGCGCATCGGCGAGGTCAAGCTCCAGAAGTGGCGGGACGGCTGGCGCAACCTGTCGTTCCTGTTCCGCAAACGCGTCGGGCTCGTCTAGGCGGATCGAACCTCCTTGGAAGCCGCGCGCTCGATCGGGTCGAACTGGTTCCTGGCGGGATTGCTCGCAATCGTCGTGATCGGAACAGCGGTGCGGGCCCCGCTCCTGGGATACGCTTCGAACTCCTATCGCCTGACCGAGGCCATCAACCTCGAGGAAGCCGAGAACGTCCGGATCTCGAGCGGGATGCTCCACAAGTCGACTCTCAATCCCCACGCCTTCGAGTACCCGAGCCTCTACTACTACGCCTGCCTGGCCATTGAGAAGGTCCTGTCGACTTTCGGGCGGGCGGACTGGTCGGCATTCCTGCTCGGCGCGCGCTCGCTCTCCTTGCTGTTCGGCGTCGGAGCGATCGCCCTGAGCGGATGGCTCGGCCTGCGCCTCGGCAATCCCGCGAGCGGCCTTCTTGCCGCGACACTCGTGGCCCTCGATCGAACGTCGATCCAGATGGCGACTCTCGCCAAGCCGAACTCGGCACAAACGTTTTTCGTCCTCGCCGGTTTGGCCGCACTCGTAGCGCTGGTGGCGCGCCCCCGGGTGCGGACAGCCATGCTCGCGTCCGCATGTTTCGCGCTGGGGATGGCGTCGAAGTGGCTCGGCTTGCTCGGTCTGCCGGCGCTGGCGTTCGCCGGGGCGATGGCCACTCCCCAATCGGGCGTGGGCGGGATGCGCGGCATCTTCGATCGGCTGCGGGCGGCGCTGCGTCACCCGGTTTCCCCGCTCGCCCTGCTCCTGCCGATCGTGGTGTTCGGCGCGGTCTTCCTCCTGTGCGTGCCCTTTGCGCTCCTGTCCGTTCGCGAATTCGGGATGGGCTTCGCCCAGGTGTTCCTCGCACAGGGATCGCACCGCCGCGACCTGCCGTGGTGGATCTCGCTCCAGTACCTCGCCGAGTCGCTCGGGCCGGTCGCCGCAATCCTGGTTGCGGTCGCCGTGGTCTGGGCCCTGTTCCGCATCGCGCGCTGGAGGGACACGCCGCGCGAGAACGGCCTGCTCGCGCTCGCGGCGTGGACGGCGGGCTACGGCGTTCTCGTGCTGTTCGCCTTTGCGCGGCTGCCGTCCTACGTCGATCTCTGGGTCGCGCCGCTTGCCGTCCTCGCGGGCTGCGCGTGGCTGGGCCCCGACGGATTCCTGCGGCGCGGCGGGCCGGCAGCCGCACTGATCGCGCTCGTGCTGGTCTCGGGGAGCCTGACGAACGCTCGCCCCGAGATGGGCCGGGCCGGTGAACTGCCGCGCGATTCCCGCTTGCTCGCGGGGGCCTGGCTCGACCGACACGCAGAGGCCGAGGATCGCGTGATCGCCGACCAGGGGGCGTACATCCCGGATCGCATCGGCAGCGTGCACTGGAACGCGTGGGGCGGCCCGGATCGGGTCGTCTACGACGAGACCCGGACGTGGGGAAGCGACGAGCGCTGGCCCGACTGGTACGGCGGGCATCGCCAACTCCTGTTCCGCAACGCCCGTTGGGCGGCTCCCGAGAGCGCGCTGGTCGAGATCGCCCCGCGCTGGGTCGTGACCACCTCGGAGTGGGCGCACAACCGGATCTCGCCGCCCTCCCACAACGACTGGATCTCGACGCGCTATGATGGAGCCCTGGCCGACGGCTCGGCCGGGTTCGTGGAACGCGCCCGCTTCGCGGGATCGCCCGGGCCCGTGATCCTCGTCTACGAGCGAGTGCAGGCGACGCCATGAGGCCGGTGAACTCAGGGGAGAAGCCATGACGTTTCGGGATCCCGCCATGGACGTCCAGGAGGGTCGCTCCGGAGGCCCATTCCGGCTGCTCGAGGACCGCCGCGTGCAGACGATTCTGCTCGGGATCCTGGTCGCGACCTTCGCAATCTTTGCCGGCATGCAGATCGCCTCCCCGGACAAGCGCGTCATCCAGGTGCTGGCAGCGATGCTCCTGGTGTTCTTCGCGTTTCGGATCGACTCGGTGTCGGCGCTCGCGATCGCGACCTTGCTCCTTCCCTTCCCCAAGGCCACGTCCTACGGCAACACGAACGTCACGTTCGTACTGCTGATCTTCGTGGTCTGGCTGTTTCGGGTGAGCACCAAGCGCCTGCCTCCCCCGGTGCGCTTGCCCTCGATGCTGCCGGTGCTGCTGCTGGTGATGAGCTACGCGATCTCTTTCTACAACGTCGAGTACGCGCATTACGCGATCGCCTGGGCGAAATTCATGGCGTTCCTGAGCTACCTGTTCCTTGCGTACCTGGTCGTCAACGTGGTGCGCACGGAAGCGGATGTGAAGAAGATCTTTCTCGCCCAGCTGGTTTCGTCCGTGCTGGTCCTCAGTTTCGGAATCTATGAGCTAAATCATCCTGGCGGCGCAATCATCCCGGGGTGGATCGAGTTCACGGATACGGTCAAGACCGGGGTCGGCGTCCGGATCGGCAGCACATTCTTGGACTACGAGCTGTTCGGGGAGTACTGCGCCCTCAACCTGATGTTTCAGATCTTCCTGTTCACGCGTGCGACGTCGAAGAGTCGCAAGTTCGTGCTCGCCGGGATCATGCTGCTCACGTTCTATTGCCTCTTTGCGACAGTCACGCGGGGTGCGCTCCTGACGATGTTCGTGGGCCTGACCTACTTGACCTGGATGTCGCGGACTCGGGTCACGTTCCCGAAGCTCGTGATCGGCGTGGCCGGGCTGGTCGCGGTGTTTGCCGGAGGCGACTTCATCGTCTCATCGTTTTCGAAGTCCGGGAGTGTCCTCACGCGTCTGGAAAAGACCGAGTTTGTTGGCGGGGTTCCCGACTCTCGGGTCGGAGCGTGGGAATACGCCACCAAGTACATCTCCCAGCAACCGCTGATCGGCCACGGCACCTACTATTCGATCGAGAAGGGCCTCGAGACCAAGTGGTGGCCGCACAACGTGTACTTGTACTACGCCAGCATCGTCGGCCTGATCGGCCTCGCCTGGTATCTGTGGTTCCTGTGGGAGATGTTCAAACTCAGCCGCCCGCGCGCGCCGTCGCTCGGCGAAGGCAGCTATCTGCAGGGTGCCCGGCTTGCGATGCGCGTCATGCTGGTCATGTTCATGGCCGACCAGCTCAAGATCGAGTACCTGCGCAACGAGCGGTACTCCTTCTTCATCTGGTTCTTCTTTGGCCTGGTGGTCGCTGTGAGCCATGCAGCACAACGCGAGTCCATCGCCTCCAATGAAGGCGTTCTCGCATTGCCTTCGTCGGAGCCACGGCGCCCAACCGCCGTCCGGAGCGCCGTCTCGGCGCGCTCCGCGGTCCTTCCAGGCACCCGATGACGGGCCCGATGAAGAGTGGCGCCCCACGGCTCAGCATCGTCACACCGGCGTACAACGAGGCGGGGTCGCTGCCGGCGTTGCACCAGCGCCTTTGCCAGGTCCTCGGCGACGGCCCCGGGTGGGAGCTGATCATCGTCAACGACGGCAGCACGGACGACACCTGGCGGGTCGTCGACGGGCTGAACGCGAAGGACCCTCGCGTGCGGGGTGTCCACCTGCTCCTCAACAGCGGGCATATGAAGGCGCTGATTGCGGGCATCGACCACGCGGACGGTGATCTCGTGATCACCATGGATGCGGACTTGCAGCACCCGCCCGAAGTGATTCCCGAGATCATCGCGAAGTGGAAGGCCGGCGCGATGGTGGTCAACACCATCCGCAAGGAGACCGCGCACGAGAGCCTGCTCAAGCGCATCAGCTCGCGCCTGTACTACCGTATTTTCCGCACCATTACGGGCATCCCGATCCGGCCGGGCATGGCCGACTTTCGCGGGATCGACCACCGGGTGATCCAGCTCGTTCGCGAGTACAAGGAGGAGACGCTCCCGGTGCGCTTCCTGCTCGCCAAGCTGCCGTTTCCTTCGGCCGAGATCGAGTATGTCCCGGCCGAACGCTTCGCGGGTGTGACCAAGTACACGTATCGCAAGATGCTCGCGTTCGCATCGGAGTCGCTCTTCAGCTTCTCGCTCGCTCCGCTCTATTTCGGTTATGTAATCGGGGCCGCGTTCCTGGGCCTGTTCCTGCTCTACGCGCTCTACGTTCTCTACTTGCGACTCGTGCTCCACCAGGGCATCGAGGGCTGGTCCTCCCAGATCCTGATCACCCTCATGGCGAGCGCGGTGCAATTCATGCTGCTGGGAATCCTCGGCGGCTACGTAGGAGCAATCTCGCGCGAGGTCAAGCGCCGGCCGCGCTATGTGGTGGGCGGGCGGACGGGATTCGAAGAACCGCAGTCCTAGCTAGACCGGCCGCTGCGCGCGAATCGCGAAGTTGACGCAGATCGA
>JBDTYW010000162.1:0-5529 GCA_040005445.1 Candidatus Eiseniibacteriota bacterium | reverse complement strand
CCCTCGAGCGGGGTCTAAAAACGAAGGCGTCGCGAAGGGACGAGGGGCAGGGCGTCAGTCTCGCGCACTGAACCTCTGGCGGAGGGATCCGGCCCTTCCTGAGTGTCGGCTGCAGGACCAGCCGGCAAGCCGGGCCGCGAGGCCCGGACCGTGCGAAGCGAAGCGGCCCCCGTTGAGGCCACGGCATGATGCCGTGGCCTCACGCTTTTCCCCCCGGGGGGTGCTCAGAGGTTGAAGTAGTACGTGAACTTCGCGAGGAATATGTTGTCGGCGTTGAGCTTGAACAGCCGGCTCCTGGACCCCGGGAAGTCGAAGTTGTCGCCCACCGGCGAGTCGTCGTAGCGGTCGTGGCTCCACACCAGGTAGAACGCCGAGCCCGGCCGGTACTCCCACCTCAGCACCGCGTTCCCGATCAGCGACGTGACGTTGAAGTTGTCCCGCCCATTCGTGATCGGGTAGGGGTTGAACTCGAACGAGTTCGGCCGCGCCAGCGACTTGTAGTTCGAGTACTGGCCGATCGCGATCAGCGGCTGCCCGTAGAACTGGAGCGAGACCGACGGGGTGAACGCCCAGTTGAGGCGGATGTTCGCCGAGATCTGGCGCTGCTCCAACTCGGCGAACACATAGTCGGCCCCGTACGTGTCGGAGTTTCCCGGATTCGGGTTCGTGCCGACGTACTGGGCGTAATCGACGTGCTGCTCGTAGCCCGGCCCGAGCCGCAGCGTCACGTTCGGCGCCGGCTTGAACTCGATGCCCGGGTACGCGTACCAGCTCTGCGAGTGCGCCCCCGGCTGGAAGTTCGCGCCGCTGTCGATGAAGTAGAACAGCCGAGACTTGCCGTCCGTATCGAAGTACATCCCGAGGTCGACCGCGGGAAAATTGATCGTTCGCGGTCCGCCGCGCGTTCGGCGGACGCTCGTGGTCTGCGGACTGTAGGCGACGTGGTAGTTCCAGCTGTAGTTGTTCGAGAACTCGGTCGAGCCCTGCGTCCACAGCCCGGTGCTCGTGCGATTCCCATCGAAGTCCCAGCTCGAGTACAACGCCGTGGTCACGTCCAGGTACTTGCGGTGCTTCGTCGGCTTTGTCCACTTCCAGCCGCCGCCGATATGCATGTTGATTACGTCCGCCCGTGACAGGAAGCCGATGTCGTTGTTCTCGAAGTCCGGGCTGATGAACCCGGCGGCCGCATTCAGGATGAGGTCGCCGTTCTGGTGATTGAGCCAGTACCGGCTACCGACGCCGGTCAACGACGTGCGCGTCGGATCGAAGCGCAGGTGGTCGGCGTCCGGGCGCTGAAAGTAGTGGCGGGAACTCTGCTGCACGTCCGTGATGCGGTCCGCCGTGCCGCGGACCTGCGTGCCCGCGGTCCAGCCCGAGACCACCCAGTTCTTCTTGTCGTCGAGGAACCACCAGCCGTCGAAGCCGGCCATGAGGGAGTTCGAGTTGAACTGGTCCTTGAGGCCGTCCGGGCCGAGATCGCGCGTGGTCTCATTCACCATGAAGCCGAGGCCCTGCTTGCCCTGCGGGAACTCCTTCTGGAAGCGGGCCACGCCGAAGTAGGTCGCGGGTTCGACCGTCGCCCGGTCGAGGCCGCCCGGGTTTCCGGAGAGATTCGCGTCCATGCGGCGCGTCACCGCGTGCATGGTGCCGAAGTTCCAACTCGGGGAGATCTTGCCGGTGATCTTCGCCGCGCCCAGGATCGTGGTCCCGTTCGGCACGTCGGCGTAGTCCGCCGCGGGCAGGCTGCCCGTCGGCGCGCGGCCGATGCGGCGGCTGTAGAAGAACGTGGGCTCGGGCCAGTTGAAGCCCCAGTAGTCGTTCGCGCCCTGCTGCCCGTAGCCGAAGTTCGCCGAGCCCTCGACGAAGAACGGGCGCTTCTCGGGGTAGAACGTTTCGACGTCGGACAGGTTGACGACCGCGGGGTCGACCTCGACCTGGCCGAAGTCCGGATTGACCGTCGCCACCATCGTGAGCTTGCTGCCGAGGCTGGTCCTCAGGTCGAGTCCGCCGTTGGGCTTGAGCTCCTTGCCGTCGTTGAACGGATCGCCGGCGGCATGCCGCAGGAACCCGGCTTTGCCCGTGACGTAGGGCGAGAGCTCGATCGCCCGGCCGCTCGAGATGTGTTCGATGCCCACGAGGTCCGGGAAGCGCGAGACGAAGCCGCTGCCGCGCTTGGGCTGGTAGACGACATAGCTCGATTCGTTCCGGCGCTGCAGCACGCGCTTGAAGTTCACGCCCCACAGGCAACTCTTGTCCTGGCTCGCGAAACGCAGCTGCGTATACGGGATGCGCATCTCCGCGGTCCAGCCGAGCGAATCGACGTGCGCCTTGCCCTGCCACACGCCGTCCCACGAATCGTCGTCCCAGCTGTCGTTGAGCAGCGTGCCGTCGAACTGCGTGCCCGCGGCGCTGAGCATGAAGTAGTAGCCCGAGCGCCGGTCGTGCAGCGGGTCGAGGAAGAGCGCAAACTGGTCGCCGGGAACGAACCCGTCCCGCCGCGAGAGCCGCGCCAGGATCGAGTCCGGCGCCGTGTCGTAAAGGCGCGCACCGATGTACAGCGCGTCGTCGTCATAGGCGAGGCGCACCTCGGTCCGCTGGCTGGAGGCGGCGCCCTCGTCCGGATCGCGCTGCGTGAAGTTCGTGATCGCCGGCCCGCTCGACCACACGGCCTCGTCGAGCATGCCGTCGATCACGACCGGGGCGGTCAGGCGGATCGCGCGCACCGGCACCTTCGACATGCTGAGGGTGTCCGAGGTCGCGGCGGGCGCCTGCGCGAACGCACGGGGAGCAGGCGCGACGGCGAGAACGCATGCGGCGGCCGCAGCGACGAGGAGGGAGGTTTTCATGACATCCTCACCGGGTACGAGTGGGCGACTCGGTACAGGGAAGGTCCGGGGAGCGTGGACCACGGCGTAGGACGACACGCCCGCTTGAAAGGTTGGAGCGAAAGACGCCGGAGCGTAGTCCAGGGTTGCGATTCGTGTGTTAAGTTCGGGTCATGGATAGGGCGAAAGTGCCGCAAGATCTTCGTTCCGACGATGTCAGGCGGGCGCGCCTCGAGCTGGCGCGCGCGTGTGCGGCGATCGTCGGCGACGACGGGGCCCTGGTGTCGGACGAGGAGCGCCTGGCCTACGACGTCGACGGTTTCACGCTCGAGAAACACCCGCCCGACGTGATCGCGCTGCCGCGCAGCACCGCCGAGGTGAGCGCGCTGCTCGCGCTCGCGCATGCGCGCGGCGTGCCCGTCACGGCGCGCGGCGCCGGCACCGGCCTCGCCGGTGGCGCGCTGCCGGCCGAGGGCGGGCTGCTGCTCTCCACGGCGCGCATGGACCGGATCCTCGCGCTCGATGCCGCCGACCGTCTTGCCATCGTGCAGCCGGGCGTGGTCAACCTGCACCTCTCCCAGGCGGCTGCGCCACTTGGTCTCCACTACGCCCCCGATCCCTCGAGCCAGATGGCCTCGACGCTCGGGGGTAACGCCGCGACCAATGCCGGCGGTCCGCACTGCCTCAAGTACGGGCTCACGCACCAGCACGTGCTCGGCCTCACGTTTGCGCTCGAGGACGGCACCGTGGTGACGGCGGGCGGGCCGGCGATGGACGCGCCCGGGCTCGACCTGGTGGGCGCGATGGTCGGCTCCGAGGGCACGTTCGCGGTGGTCACCGAGCTGGTCGTGCGCCTGGTGCCGATCCCCGAGGCGGTACGCACGTTCCTCGCCGTGTTCGACACGGTCGAGGCCGCCGCGGCCGCCGTGAGCGCGATCATCGCCGCGGGGATCATCCCGGCGGCGCTCGAGATGCTCGATCACCTCACGATCGTGGCGGTCGAACCCTATGTCCATCTCGGCCTGCCGCTCGACGCCGGGGCGGCGCTGCTGGTCGAGCTCGACGGCCCCGCCGTGGTCATGGCGCGGCGCTCGGCCCAGGTGCACGCGCTGTGCACGGCGAACGGCGCACGCTCGATCCGCGAGGCCAGAGACCAGGCCGAGCGTGCGCTCCTGTGGAAGGCGCGCAAGGGCGCGTTCGGCGCGATGGGGCGGATTGCGAACGGCTTCTACGTGATGGACGGCGTCGTACCGCGCACGCGCCTGCCCGAGGCGCTCAAGGCGATCGCAACGATCGCGCGCGACCTGGACCTGCGGATCGCGAACGTGTTCCACGCCGGCGACGGCAACCTGCACCCGAACGTTCTCTACGACGTGGACGATCCGGAGTCGGTCGCGCGCGCGCTCGCCGCCTCCGAGCGCATCCTTGAGGTGTGCGTCGCGCTCGGCGGCAGTCTCTCCGGGGAGCACGGGATCGGCAGCGAGAAGCGCGAGCTCATGCACCTCCTGTTCTCGGCCGACGATCTCGCCCAGTTCGCGGCGATGCGCCGGGCGTTCAACCCGTCCGGCCGGCTGAACCCGCGCAAGGTGCTGCCGCTCGGCAAGGGCTGCGGCGAGGCGCGCGCGCTGCCGGGCGGGCGCCGGTCCGCTCCGGCCGCCCTGTCCGACGGCGTCGAGGCCCCGTGGATCTGACCCCGGCACTCGCGCCGCCGGCGTGCGGCTGCCTCAAGCGCATGGCTGCCGGGCCCGCCGACTGGGGCTTCGTTCCGACGTGCACGGAGACCCCGCGCACGGCCGCCGAGGCCGCGCGGCTGCTGTTCGAGGCCGCGCAGGCCGGGACGCCGCAGTGGATCGTCGGCTCGGCGAGCCGGCTCGCGGCCTGTCCGCCCACGCCGCGCTCGGCGGTCGCGCTGTCGACCGCGGGTCTGGCCGGCATCGTGGCCTACGAGCCGGCGGACCTTACGCTCACCGCGCGCGCCGGCACGTCGCTCGAGGCGGTACACGAACTGCTCGCCGACGACGGGCTCGAGCTGCCGGCAAGTCACTTCGGTCTCGCCGACGGGACGCTCGGCGGCGCGCTCGCGACCAACCTGTCCGACGCGCGGCGCGCGAGTTCGGGCCCGCTGCGCGACCGCGTGCTCGGCATGGAAATCGCGACTTCCGCCGGCACGGTGAGCAGGAGCGGGGGCCGCGTGGTGAAGAACGTCGCAGGCTACGACGTCGGCCGGCTGATCTCAGGGTCCCACGGCGGGCTCGCGCTCGTGACCGAGGTCACGCTCCGGCTCAGCCCGCGGCCCGAGGCGCACGCGCCGTTCACGCGCGCGTTCGGCAGCGCGCACGAGGCGGCCGGCCACGCGTTCACGATCGCGCGCGAGGCCCCGGCGCTCGGCTTCGCCTCGGTCGTGGGCAGCGGGCCGGCGGCCCGGCTGGCGTGGGTGCACGAGGGCGACATCGAGGCGGTCGACGAGGGACGCCGCTGGAGCGAGGCGCACTACGGCGCCGCGCACGAGTCCGACGCTCCGGATCACCCGGCGCCGGTTGAGGCCCGCCTCGCGCTCAAGGCGCTCGAGCATGTCTGCCCGGAGCGCACGAACGTGCTGCTTCGAGCCGGCGTCCGCCCGTCGCGCGTCGCCGACCTGCTCGCCACGCTGGGGGAGCTGGGGCCCACTTTCGTCGGCGCGCATGTCGGCTCGGGCGCGGTATTC
>JBDTYW010000161.1:0-5561 GCA_040005445.1 Candidatus Eiseniibacteriota bacterium | reverse complement strand
CGCGCGACCGGGAACGACCGCGATCTCGAGCGTCGCCGCGATGCCGTGCTCCTCCCGCCGCAGCGTGAACACGCCCGGGCGCCACGCGGCGGCGGCGCGGCCAGCCCGCGGCGCGATCGGCTCGACGCCCACGGACCACAGCGCGCCGCTCCCCTCGTCCTTCAGGTAGAGCAGCGTGCCCTCGCGGTCCTCGACCGGGTCTGCGGACCAGCGCGTCAGCGCGAAGCCGTTCGAGGTGGTGACGCCCGTGCCCGCCGCGGTGACGAGCGTGGCGAGCGCGTCCCCGCCGAGGCGTGCGCCGAGGCGCGGCGCGGCGAGCGCGGCGGCCTGGGCCCGGGCGTCGAGGATCGACGACGGAGGCGGAGGGGTCATGGCGCCCGGTGCACGCGCACGAAGCGCGCGGTCGCGGCCGACCCACCGGCCTCGAGCCGCACGTAGTACACGCCGGCGGCAAGGTCCCCCGCCGGGAGCAGGACCGACTGGTCGCCCGCGGCGCGCTCGGCGTCGAGCAGGGAGCGCACGTGGCGACCGCGCAGGTCGTACACGTCGAGACGCGCGCGGCCGGCCTCCGCCAGCCGGAAGCGCACCGTTCCCGTACCGCTCAGCGGATTCGGGGACACGCCCGAGAGCGCCACACCCGCAAATGGAACCGGCTCGACGCCGGTATTGCTACCGGTGAAGCTCGCGCGCGCGAGGCCGGTGCGCAGGTCGAGGTTCTGGTAGGTGCGCGCCCACACCGATCCGTTGCGGTAGTTCTCCATCATGAGCACGATCGGACCCTGGTCGATGCCGAGGTAGTCGCTGTCGACCCAGCCGTAGTACGGATTGAACGCGTCGACGAAGCCGTACGCTCCCCAGAGCGAGCCGCGCCAGTTGTTCCACAGGTTGTGCAGCAGCGGAATCGACAGCTCGGGCGTGAACACGATCGAGCTCAGCCCCGCGGTCGGCGTGATCGTGCCGTTGTCGCTCTGCGCGGGCGGTGCGCCGTGCGCGGAATAGCCGAATGGGTCATCGGACGCGGTCAGTCCCCACAGGCTGTCGCTGTACGCGGTCCACGCGCCCGGATTGGCGATGCAATAGGCATGCTGCGCGATCGTGGCGCGGCGAGAGTTCTCGGCGTAGTTCGAGTTCTGCGCGCGCATGTAGTTGTCCTGCATGCCGCTGAAATCGATCCAGCAATGCGAGTACTGGTGTGTGAACAGCGGCGGGCAGATCAGGAACGACTGCCCGTACCAGGTCTGCCACGAGTAGTTGCTCGTCCACTTGCTCCACGAGATCGTCGGGACCGGGTGGGTCGGCGAGCCGAGCGCGAGCACGTAGAGGATCATCGCCTCGTTGTAGCCGACCCACTGGCCGAAGCCGTTGAAGCCGGTGCCCGGCTTCCAGCCCATCATGATGCCCTGGTTGAAATTCCGCGCGAAATTCCAGTCGGCGCGGTAATAGATCGAGTCCGCGAGCTGGCGGATCATCACTTCCTCGGGATCGCTGCCGTTGAAGTACTGCTTGGCGTCGAGGATGCCGGCGAACAGCAGCGCGGTGTCGATCGTCGACAGCTCGCTGTCCCACGTGCGGGTCGCGGTGTTCATGTCGAGGAAGTGGTAGTAAAGGCCCTTGTAACCGATCGTGCCGGTCGCCGCGCTGCTCTGCGGCCCGGTCCAGAACGTATTGAGCGTCGTGAGCACGCGACTGCGCACCTGCGCGCGCGTGAGCCAGCCATGATCGACGCCGATGCACAGCGCGGACAGCCCGAAGCCGACGGCCGCGATGCTCGCCGGGGATCCGGCCGTGCTGCGGTCCTTGACCAGGCCGTTCGCCGGGTTCGCCTGCTCCCAGAAGTAGAGCACGCCGGTGTGCTGCACCGTGTCGATCAGGGCTTCGGTGGTCTGCGCGGAGGCGGGGCGCGCGCTCGGCGCGAGCAGGATCGCGGCGAACGCGAAGGAGAGCATCCAGCGCGCCAGGGTCGGGAGTCGTCGGCTTCGGTTCATGGTGGATCCTCGCGTCGGTGCCTAGAAGTCGATGCCCACCGAGAAGCGATGCGCCTGGTCGAGGCGCCCCTGGTCGGAATAGGCGTAGTCGAGGTGGAACCCGAGAGCGTTGTTCATCTCGCCCTGAAAACCGGCGCCCAGCGTCAGGCCGGCCTCGGAGTCCCTCAGGAATAGCTGCTGCCATCCGGCCCGCAGCGCGAATGCCTTCTTGTAAGCGTACTCCGCCCCGAGGTTCATGCTCTCGGAATTGTCGCTCGGGTGGAGCGCGTCGACGGCCAGCCGCAGGCTGCTCGCGGCATTGAGCCGGACCGGCAGCGCGAGCCCGAAGCGCAGGGTGATCGGCACGCCGAACTTGTCGGTGAAGACCGTTGCCGGGATCGTGCCGTTGTCGCCGGACGAGTTCGGGTCCTGGTCGAACGTGACGCTCAGGTCGCGGCCGTCGTAGTGGCCGCCGACGCCGAGGTTCGTGAGCGACGCGCCCAGCACGAGGCCGTTGTCGCTCACGCGATAGATGGTGCCGAGGTCGACCACGCCGCTCGAGAGCGTGCTGTGCCAGATGCGCTCCTGCAGGTACGTGATGCGCGCGCCGACCGCGAAGCGATCGGTGATCGGGCGGGCCCAGCCCACGGCGAGCGCGACGTCGGCGACATCGAACGTCTCCCCCGTGCCCATCGGCTTGCTGACCGTGCGCACGTCGATCGCGCCGGAGTTGAGCGCAGTCACGCTGGCGACCAGCACGCCCGCGCCCCCCACCGGGAACGCCGCGGCGACGTGGTTGTAGTCGATGTCCGCGATCCAGCGCATGTGCGAGAACGACACCTCGTGCCGGGTCGAGCGCGCGATTGCGGCCGGGTTGTAGAAATAGGCCCCGAGCCCGAGATCGGCGGCCGCGCCGGCGTTGCCCATCGCGGCGATGCGGGCGTTGGGCTCGAGGGTGAGGAACGTGCCGACGGTGGTGCCGGTCTTCTCCTGCGCCTGCGCGGAGCCCGCGCAGAGCGCGAGCAGGGCGGCGAGGCCGATTCCGATGGCGCGCGCGTTCACTTGATCACCGCGAACTTTCCGATCGCCGGCTTCGCCCCTGGAGCCTCGACCTGGAACACGTACAGCCCCGGCGCAACGTCGAGGTTGTCCTTGCTCCTCAGGTCCCAGGCCACGAACGAGTCCGACGAGCCGTCCTGGCGCAGCGTCTGCACGAGCTCGCCGCGCACGCTGTAGATGCGCACCACCGCGTTGAGCGGGATGCCGCGGAACTCGAGACGCCGCACGCCCCGGCCCGAGGTGGCGAAGCGCGACGGTTCGAACGACGCGGCTCCCACGTACGGGTTCGGCACGACGTACGGCTGATTCGACACCGTCTGGCCTGCGCCATGCACGACCCGGTCGCCCATGGTCGTGAAGCGGAATACGTCGTCGGCCGCCAGCGGCCGCGCGAGCGTGGCGTGGAACACGTCGCCGGCGGCGGGCGGGCGCAGCGGCCCGTTCGCGCCCAGCCCGGTGGTGTCGATCTCGACGCGCCACGTGATCACGGGCGTGTTCGGCGCAGCGTCCGTGCGCGTCACGATGTCGATGCGCTCGTCGAGGCGCGACAGCGTCCCGTTGCCGTCCTGGTCACGGAAGATGAAGTCGAGCTTGCGCTCCCCCGCCGGCTCGAGCGCGAACACCTCGAACTTCGCCGGGCGCGCGGGCGCCGGGAACTGCGCGAGGCCGGTGTCCAGGATCGTGTTCGCGAAGCGCACCTCGATGTCCTCGGGATAGCCGGGCCGCTTGAGGTTCGGCGAGAGCACCGGCTGGTAGCTCATGCGCGGAATCGCGTTCGTCGGGCTGCCGGGCAGGAACACCGCGCTCGCCACGCGCACGAGCGAGTCCGAGGTCACGATCGGCAGCAGGCCCGCCCCGACCGGACCGATCCCGACGCCGTCGAAGTCCCGGCCGAACTCGAACAGCGTCTTGCCTGTCGTGCTGTCGAACAGGGCGTAGGTCTCGGCGCGCACGCTGTCGCTGTCGCTGGCGGCGAACGTGACGTGGAACACGTGGCCGTCGGGCACCTCGGTCGCGGTCACGACGTCGACCACGACGCTGCCCGCGCCACGCCCGGCGACGTGGTCGGTGCCGCCGGCCGCCGCGCGCTCGTAGCCCGAAACCTTGGGCTCGGGCCGCACATGGACCGCGTTCTTGGGCAGGATCAGGCCGCCGCGCGGCGTGCGCGAGATCGGAATCGCGTTCTCCGACGGGTAGAACGACGCCGAGTCGTTGTTCGCAGGCTCGTAGCCGAAGTCGTACGCGGTCACGGCGTAGTAGTAGTCCTGCCCGTTGGTCACCGTAGTGTCGGTCCACGTGTGCTGGAGACCGGTGTCGGACCCCAAGAAGTAGGACACGCCGTAGATCGTCGTGCGCGAGAAGCCGGTCTTGCCATCGATCAGGTCGAACTGCGCGATCGGCTTGCCGTTGCCCGGCAGCGGACCCGAGCCATTGCCGGTCGAGATCAGCTGCTGGTCGAGGAAGTCGGGATCGGTCGAGCGATAGATCCGGTAGCCCTCGAAGTCGTAGTCGTTGGTCACCGGATCGATGCCGCGCTCGGCCACGTCGTCCCACGACAGGCGGACGTGTCCGTCGCCCGCCTCGGCCTTGAGCGTGGGCACCGGCGGGGGCACGGCGAACTGGTAGTTCGCGTTGTAGATCTGCTGCACGGTCTTGACGTTCTCGCGCAGCTCGCGCAGGTCGGCGCCATAGGCCAGCGCGAGGCTGAAGCGCTCGGTCTGCCCCGCCCTGAGCTGGAACGGCCCCGAGGCGAACAGGAAGCCCAGGTTGTAGTTTGCGGCCAGCGCCGAGTCGAAGCGCGCCGGGACGACCGGGTCCGTGAACTTTTCGTAGAGACGCTGCGGCCAGTTGTTGCTGTCGGTGAAGAACAGCACGTTGTCCGACGTCGGGTCGGGGTTGCCGACGCCCGACTTGATGCGGTTCATCTTGAAGCCGGTGAGCCCGATCTGGTCCGACTCGTTGAGGTCGGTGCGGTCGAAGTTCGGCTCGCCCTCGGTCGGGATGCCGTCACCTTCGCCCGCATCGCCGGTGCCCGCCACGCCATCGCCGCCGACGTCCGAGTACTGCGTCGTCCAGTCCATGTCCTCGTCGCCGGTCCACCACTCGCCGACCTTGTACGCGGGGCGGTTCTCGAGCAGACCGTAAGCCGCCTCGAACTTCGCGAGGTCGTAGTGCGTGGTCACGTAGTCGCGGATCGCGCCCTGGCCGTCGATGCGCGTGCCCGGGCCGCCATCCCGGCTCTCGTCGATGATGCCGTCGTGGTCGTCGTCGATCCCGTTGAACTTGTTCCCCGGCGTCTCGAGGTAGGCGTAGCCGAGGTAGCCGGTCCGGCCGCAGTTGCCGCTCAGGTCGCGGCCGTGGCCGTACTTGTCCCACGTGTAGACGAGGTTCAGCCCCGACGACTTGTCGAAGAACGCGTTGTCGTCGTCGGACTCGAAGATGCCGTCGCAGGACAGCGCCGAGCCGCCCACGCCCGAGTCCATGTACAGCCCGAAGATGATGTTGTCGTCGTAGTCGGTCGTGCTCTCGTTGGTGATG
>JBDTYW010000160.1:0-5580 GCA_040005445.1 Candidatus Eiseniibacteriota bacterium | reverse complement strand
TGTTCCTCCACGAGAGGATCGAGACCACCGTCGCCAAGGCCAAGGAAGCGCGCCGGGTCGCCGAGCGCATGATCACGTTCGCCAAGCGGGGCGACATCAGCGCCCGCCGGCACGTCGATTCGTACGTGTTCGATCCCGCGGCGACGCGCAAGCTGTTCGACACCATCGCTCCCTGGTACAAGGATCGCCAGGGCGGCTACACGCGCATCATCCGCATCGGCCGCCGCCTCGGCGACGCCGGTGAGATGGCGATCTTCGAACTCGTGAAGTCGGTCGAGCAGAAGGCCGAGGACAAGCAGCGCCGCATCGAGGCCGCCGAGGCGAAGGAGCTCGCGAAGGCGGGCGACGCGGCGACCAAGAAGAAGCAGGCCGAGGCCGAGGAAGAGGCCGAGGGCGAGGACGCCCCGAAGAAGGGGAAGGGTCGCGCGAAGGTGGCCGCCGGGGCAGCAGGGGCCGGGAAGCCTGCGGGCAAGGGGAAGAAGGCCGCCGGTGGAGCCGCCAAGGCGCCGTCGAAGCCCGGCCGCACCAAGCGCGGGGGCGACGGCTAGGCCGCAACTCCCTCGCATTGCCGCACCCCGCATCGTCGCCCTGGAGTCTTAGGTTGTGCGCTGAAGATTGGGTATGACGCCGAGGGCGCCTTCCTTCCTGGGGGGGCGCCTTCGGTAATTTCAGGCCGCGTACTTGAGCTGGTGAACGGCGTTCTTCGGCAGTGCCCTCGTGACCAAGCTCCTTTCGTAGTAGAGCCTCCACCGCTCCGGCAATCGCACCCTCGTCGGGAACAACCTCCGCTTGAGCAGCTTCGAGACCGCCCATCGCCGATCGGTCAGTCCGAGCGTCATCGCCGGGGTCGGTCCGCCCTTGCGCTCGGAGACCGGCTGGACCCAGTTCCTCCACACCGCAAACACGGCGAGGCGATAGGCCGCGCTGGCCCGGCGCTTGGAGAACGCGATGGTCTCGCGCTTGTGGTTCGCGCCGTTGTGGCGGATCAGGAGGTCGAGCAGGTTGATCGGGAACAGCGGGTTCTTCGCCGTGCGCGCGGCCCGCGAGGAGATCGTGCGGTGGCGGACGTCAAGGTGCGGAACCCGTTGGAGCGCGCGCGGGTAGCTGGGGTGCTCGTCGGTGTCCAGTTCGAGCGCCTGGGGCTCGGGCGAGACCATCGCGAGCAGGGCGGCGACCTCCTTCTCGATCGAGCGCGGGTCGGGCCGACCGAGCCGGGCCTCGAGCTCGGCGCGGCGGCGCTTCTGCCGAGAGGTCATCGATCCCCGGCGCCGGCACTCGCTGTCGGTGAAGCCATAGAAGAAGTGGCTCCGCTGCCCCACGGCGACGTGATAGCTGGTCGGGTAGTACTGGCTGAGCTCGAAGCTCTCAAAACCGTCGAGCGCGAGCGGCTCCTCGATCCGGCGGGGCCGGCGCAACTCGTGGAGCAGGAGGGCGTGGCGCCCGAGCCGGCCGGCGGTCCGCGCGATGGTCTGGGGCGACACCCCGGCCTCGCGCGCGATCTGGCGGAAGCCGGAGCAGGCGGTGATGCGGTAGAACACCGGGACCAGCAGGTCGGGACGCTTCATCCAGTAGGTCAGGCGAAAGGTCTGATCGCCGAACCGTCGACGGCAGGTGTCGCAACGGTAACGCTGGACACGCCGGGGAGCGCGCTGGCGGGTGTAGAACCCGATCTTGGCGTAGCGCCACAAGTGCCTGTCGCCACGATGGAAACGGCAGGCCGGGTTGGGACAGAACGGGGGCGCCGAGGAAGCTGGCGCGTTGGGCATGCCCCACCCCTACGCAAGCTCAGTGCCAGACCCAATCTTCAGCGCACAACCGACGGCTTGCCAGTGCCGGAGGGAGGTGTCACGATCGCCCTCCATCCGAGGAGGCATCCATGAACCGGGTTGCCATTCGCTACTGCTCGTACTGACTGTCCGGAATATTCGCCGTCCGTGTGGCGGCGCAGCTCCGTCGCGAGCTTGGGATCGATGTCGACATGGTCCCGGGCCACTATGGCGAGTTCAAGGTGCTCGTGGACGGGCGGGCTGCGATTGATGGCGGGAAGCGGGCCATCCTGGGAATCGTGCCATCGGGAGAATCCGTGGTCGCGGCCGTCCGGGAGCGACTCTCCGGGTGACCGGGCGCGGCGGCGGGGCCGGATCATGAGCGAGCAGTCGTTCAGCCTCACCTTCGACAACCTCGTCGACGACCACCTCGCCGCCGAGCGCCTGTACTACCGCTCGACCCTGTTTGCGAAGCTCGACAAAGTCGTGGCGATCCTCCTGCTGCTCGTCGGGGCGACCAGCACGTGGGCGGTGGGCGCGCGCTGGTGGACCGTGCTGTTCCTCCCGGTGGCCATCCTCGAGTGGTTCAACCTGCTGACGATCCGTCCGCTGATGATCCGCCACTGGTTCCGGAAGAATCCGAAGTTCCGGGAGACCTATCACCTCGCGTTCGACGCGGGCGGCGTGGGGTTTCGGACCGCGTCGATCGATTCCCACGTCGCGTGGGATCACTACACGAAGGTCCTCGAAGACGACCGATCGTTCCTGCTCGTCTACGGCTCGGGGATGTACACCGTGATCCCCAAGCGGGCATTTCCGAATGCGGCCGAGGCGGAGGAATTCCGCTCGCTGGTCGGCGCATGGATCTCCGCGCCCGCCGGCCGACCTTCACGATCTGCCTAGCCGGCAACGCTCACCAGCCGCCGCACCGCCTGCACGATCTCCCCAATGGACGAGGAGAAGATGAAGCTGCACGACACGCCCGAGCGCTCCGTCGAGGAACTCGAATTGTCGGTCTGAGACCAGGGCCGCGCAGAATGGCTGCGGACGCGCGAGCAGACGCCCGGGGGAGGACGGGAGCCTCAGCTAGCTACGGAGCTTTGCGTTCACCGTATAGCGGGTGAGTTTGCCGGGCAGGACCGTGACCGAGTCGATCGGTGCGCTCCACCACTTGTTCGCTCCCGGCTCCGCGTACGCCCGGATCTGATACTCGCCGGCCGGGAGATGGTCGTAGACCGGCGACCCACCGGTGCCGCCGACGCCGATCGTGGCCTCGTAGCGCCACGAGCCGTCGGCCTTCACCTGGAGGAGGTTCGCGGAGCCCGAGTCGGGGGCTTCGGCGCCGTCGACCTTGAGCTCGATCTGGAGCGAGCCGACGTCGCTCTCCGGCATCGCGGGGAACTCGAGCGTGGTCTGGAGCGTCTCCGGCTTGTCGAAGTGAAAATCCTTCCACACCGAGATCTGGCCTGGGCCGAGGTCGAGGTTCGCCTTGACCCACGTGGTCGCGCCGATCGGGATCTTGGCGACGACGAACGTGCCGTCCGTGGTGTCCACCAGGGTCGGGGTCATCATGCCGCAGGTCGACAGCAGTGCGTCGGGCGAGTCGGCGCGGACCTCCGCGGTCCCGGCGGGGTGCGTGCCCCGGAGCGCGGTGCCCCTGATCATGCCGCCGCGCCGCAGCGTGAGCGTGACGTGGGCGGGGCGACCCGGGAGCGTCTCGAGGCGCGTGGCGTAATTACCGGCGATCCAGTTGCCGGGCAGCCCGCAATTGGTGGTCACGATGTACTTGCCCGGGGGCACGTCCTTGAAGACCGCGTGGCCGGTCTCGTCGGTGGCGATCACGCCGATCGGAGACGAGTCGCCGACGTTCCAGGACTCCGGCGGGCCGCCCTTGTCGGGCGCGACCGTGACCTTGATCCCGGGTACCGGGACGCCCTGGCCGCTGACCATGACGTCGAGCGCGGCGGCGTGGGAGTCGGCGGCGAACGAGGGGGGCGCGAGGGTCAGCACGGAGGCCGCCAGGAGCGCGGCGAGCGACCGCCGGGTCGAGAGGCGGCGGAGCCGGCGTCGGACGATGGGACCTGGGACGAGGGGGATCATGGGTGCCTCAATGGTAGAGGCTGCCGGCAGCGGCGGCAAGGGGCAGATCCGGCGGCCCCACCCGGAGCCGGCCGCCCCCCCGGGGTTGCGGGCGCTCACTCGTCCCAGCGCCGGAATACCAGCACGGCGTTGTGCCCGCCGAAGCCGAACGCGTTCTTCATCGCGATGCGGGGTTGCGCCTCGCGTGCGAGGTTTGGGACGTAGTCGAGGTCACACGCCGGGTCCGGCTCGTGCAGGTTGATCGTGGGGTGGACGCGTCCGCGGGCGAGTTGCAGCACGCAGGCCACGGATTCGATCGAGGCGGCCCCTCCGATTGGGTGGCCGGTCATGGACTTCGTGGACTGGACCATGAGCTTCGAGGCGTGGGCGCCGAATGCGCGGTGGATCGCGGCGGTCTCGGCGGCATCGTTGATCGGCGTCGACGTGCCGTGCGCGTTCACGAGGTCGACGTCGGTCGGCTCGAGGCCGGCATCGGCGAGCGCGGCGCGCATCGCGCCCACCGCGCCGGCGCCGGTCGGGTCGGGGGCGGTCATATGGTAGCCGTCGGCGGTCGCGCCGTAGCCGAGCAGCTCGGCGTGGATTTTCGCGCCGCGCGCGCGCGCGTGATCGAGGTCCTCGAGGATGAGCGCTGCGGCACCCTCGGCGAGGACAAATCCGTCGCGGTTGAGGCTGAACGGGCGCGACGCGGTCGTGGGATCGTCGTTCCGGGTCGAGAGCGCGCGCAGCTGGCAGTAGCCGTCGATCGCCCACGGCGAGACCGTGGACTCACTCGAGCCCGCGATCGCGACATCGGCACGTCCGGCGCGGATCAGGTCGAGCGCGACGCCGATCGCGGTGCCGCCGGTGGCGCAGGCGGTCGAGACGCTCAAGTTCGGGCCGCGGAAGCCGGTCTCGCCGGCGAGCGTGCCCGCGGCGGCGTTCGGGATGATCATCGGCACGGTGAGCGGGTGGAACTTGCCGACGCCGCGGCGGATGAACGACTCGTGCTCGCGCTCGAACATGTCGAACGCGCCGATGCCGCTGCCGATCACGATCGCGCCGCGCAGGCCGGCGTCGCCCTCGGCCGGCTCGAGGCCGGCGTGGGTGAACGCCTCGAGCGCCGCGGCGATCCCGATCTGGGCGAAGCGGGCGGAGCGCTTGACGGTCTTCGGGGAGAGCAGCTGGTCGGGATCGAAGCCCTTGATCTCGCCCGCGATGTGGACCTTGAGCGGGGAGGAATCGAACGCCGTGATCGTGGCCACGCCGGAGCGCCCCGCGAGCAGGGAGTCCCAGAACGGCTCGACGCCGACCCGCCGGCGCGTCATTCGATCGAGAATTCCCGCCCGTAGACCACGTCGAAGGAGAACGTGCGTTCGGTGGCGCGGGCGTCCATGCGGTCGCAGATCTTGCGGAAGCGCTCGGGGAACGACAGCACGGTGGCCTGGGCCTCGCGGCCCTTCTCGCTCAGCCCGGTCATCGCGGCGATGTCCCAGTGCTCGATCTGCTCCTCAACGATGCGCAGGAAGTCGCGCGGCCCGTAGAGGCCGGCGCGGCGAATCACGTCGGTCATTTCCTTGAAGCCGGGCATGGCCGCGCCGGGCATCTCGAAGCCCGCCACGACGTGGCGGATCGCGTCGAGCGCGTGGTCGGCGTCACGCTTCAGGATCTCGGTGAATGCGCTGCGATAGAAGTGGAAGTGCCGCGCCTCCTCGGTCGCCACGCGCTCGAGCACCGC
>JBDTYW010000159.1:0-5593 GCA_040005445.1 Candidatus Eiseniibacteriota bacterium | reverse complement strand
CCTTGCGGATCGTGAGCAGGTCGAAGATGGCGCCCAGGTCGACGAAGAACGGATCCTCGCGCGGCCCGACGAAGATCTTCGTGCCGTCGGAGGCGGTGACGATTGCGGACGACGCGAGCGCCTCGTAGTTCGGCATCGATGCCGGGCCGGTGTACTGCGGCGCGACCTGGCCGGTGGCGAGCACGGTCTCCACGCCGTTGTCGCTCCGGGTCAGCGTCCAGTACTGGCGGACATTGAGGTCCGGATCGTCGAGCGAGGTGACCTGGCCGGTGTTGTAGAGGAACGTCGCGCCACTCTGGCGCGTGCTGTGGAACGTGAACTCGAAGCGGATGTGATCGAGCGCGTCGCCGACGTTGTCGACGTTGACGTAGTAATGCGCGTCGTCGTCGAAGCCGTAGAAGTTCGGCCCGCCGGCGGGCTCGAGCAGCGGAACCCAGTTGCCGACGATGGTGACCGCGCCGGGCGCGTCGGGCGAGACGAAGGCGTACATGTCGGTGTCGTCGGTCAGGCGATCCTTCGCGGTGCCGGGCGCCTCGCTGTGACTCGAGGCAAGAGCCAGTGCCGGGATGAGGACAAGCGCGGCCGCGAGCGTCAGGGCGCGCGGGGTGGGGCGGAACAGGCGGTGCATTGGATGGCCTCCTTGAGGGTCCAGGTTCGAGCGGAAGGGGAGCTCTGCGCCTTCGGGTGCGGCCCCCGGGTGGGGGCTCGCCGGTAGTACGGGGCGCGCGCGGATTCGGATGTGCCGCCCGTCCGGGACGCCGCCGCGGACCCCGTTGCGCCGACCGGCCCGGGGCAGGCATCATGGCGACATGCTCGTACTCGGAATCGAAACCTCCTGCGACGAAACCGCCGCCGCCGTGGTCGAGGACGCCCGCACCGTGCGCTCCAACGTGATCGCCGCCCAGGACGTGCACCGCGAATTCGGCGGCGTCGTCCCCGAGCTGGCGTCGCGCGCCCATCTCGACCTGATCGCGCCCACCGTCGCGCGCGCGCTCGAGGACGCGGGCGTCGGGTTCGCCGATCTCGACGGCGTCGCCGTGACGCGCGCGCCGGGCCTGATGGGGTCCTTGCTCGTCGGCGTGAGCTACGCGAAGGCGCTCGCGGCGGCGCTCGGCCGTCCGCTGGTGGGCGTGAACCACATCGAGGCGCACCTGCTCGCGCCGTTGCTCGAGGGCGCGGAGTTCGCCTACCCGATGGTCGGCGCGGTGGTGTCGGGCGGGCACTCGGAGATCTTCGTCGTGCAGGCGCCCGGGCGCTACGCGATCGTGGGCACGACGCGCGACGACGCGATCGGCGAGGCCTTCGACAAGGTCGCGAAACTGCTCGGCCTCGGCTTTCCCGGCGGACCCGCGGTCGACCGCCTCTCGAGCGCGGGCGACGCGTCGCGCTTTCCGTTCCCGCGCGGCATGCAGCACTCCGGCGACTTCGGCCTGTCGTTCTCCGGACTCAAGAGCGCGGTCAAGCGCACGGTCGAGCGCGAGGCGCCCGCGGGACCGCCGTTCGACGACGCGTTCGTGGCCGACGTCTGCGCCTCGTTCCAGGCCGCCGCGCTCGGCTCGCTGCTCGCCAAGCTCGAGGCCGCCGCCAAGGCGCACGGCGCGCGCTCGCTCTCGGTCGGCGGGGGCGTCGCTTGCAATCGCGCGCTGCGCACAGGGCTTGCGGCCATCGGCGCGCGCCTGGGCGTGCCCGCGTTCCACCCGTCGCCCAGGCTGTGCGCCGACAACGGGGCGATGATCGCGCTCGTCGGTTCGCTGCGGCTCGCGCGCGGCGAACAGGTCGGCGCCGACCTCGAGCCGGTCGCGAACCTCGACGAGAGCGGATTGCTCGCCGCGGCGACCTAAGTCCGGTTCCCGACGCGCCGGCCGGGGCCCCGGTCGGCTGCAAATTGCCCAGTCAGATCGCTTTTCGTGCATGCGGCACGGCCGTCCATCCGGTCCGGATTCCGGACAGCGGTTGCCGGGGTCCGGCCGCGGTGGATTCCTCCCAGGGCGCGCCGGCCCAAGCTCCACGCGGGTCGCGAGTTCGCTCTCCCGGGGCCGTCGTCGTCGTCGCCTTCCCCGGGTGGCCCGGTAATATTTTCGCTGGCACAGGACTTGCGTTCCCCCGGGTTGGATGCCGGGTTCGCGTCACGCGGGCCCGCAAGCTCATGGGGGATCTCGGGTGTCCAATTTCGAAGGTCGCATCCTCGTCGCCGACGACGAGCCGAACCTGCGGGAAGCGCTGCGCTTCCTGTTCACGCGCAACCATTTCGAGGTGCTCGTCGCGGAGGACGGCCAGGAGGCGCTCGAGATCGCCCTGCGCGAGCAACCCGACGTGATCGTGCTGGACGTCATGATGCCGCGCATGGACGGGTATGAGGCGTGCCGCCGCCTGCGCGCCCACTACCGCACGCGCCACATCCCGATCCTGATCGCCACTGCGAAGGGCGGCGACGACGACAAGCTCATCGGGCTCGAGGGCGGCGCGAACGACTACGTGACCAAGCCTTGGGTCAACAAGGAGCTGCTCCAGCGCGTGCGCAATCACCTCGAGTGGTCGCGCAGCCAGCGCGCCGTCAATCCCCTGACCGGACTTCCCGGCAACCTGTCGATCCTCGCCGAGCGCCAGCGCCGCGTGGACGCGGGCGAAGCGTTCGCGCAGATCTTTCTCGATCTCGACAACTTCAAGGCGTTCAACGACCGCTACGGTTTCCCGATCGGCGACACTGCGATCCGGGCGGTCGCCGAGGAGCTGGTCGAGGTGGTCGAGTCACGGGGCGAGGAGGGCGACTTCGTCGGGCACATCGGCGGCGACGACTTCCAGATCCTGACCGATCCCGCGCGGGCCGAGGCGCTCGCCGAGGCGTTCAAGGAGGCGATCGACGTGCGCATGCCGAAGCTCTACGAGCCCGAGGACCGCGAGCAGGGCTTCGTGCGCGTGCGCAATCGCCGCCACGAGTTCGAGGACTTCCCGCTCATGAGCGTAACCATCGCGGTCGCGCTGTTCGACCCCGCGAGCGACGGGCACCTGGCGCAGGTGGACGACGTCCTGCGCGAGCTCAAGCAGTACGGCAAGGGCCTGCCCGGCTCCGTCGTGGTGACCGAGCGCCGCCGCGCGATCGAGGGCGAGCAGGCCGAGGACGTGCCCCCCCCGATCCGAAAGAGCGCCTGATCGATGTCGACCGCCCCGCCCGGAGCGCGCACCCAGGGAATGCTCTCCCGCCTCGCGGAAGTGGCATACGCCTGCGCGCGCTCGACCGACGTCGCGACCCACGTCCACGCCGCCGCGGTGGCCTGCCAGGAGGCGGTCGGCGGCATCGCCTGGCGGTTCCTCGCGCTGGACGAGGAGAGTGGCGCGCTCGCGCTCGGCGTTCCCGGCAGCGACGAAACCGTGATCCTGCCCGAACCGGGAGGCTTGCTGGAATGGATGCTGGCGCACGAGGCCCCGGTGCGCGCGGTCGCGGGAAAGCCCGGGGATCCGACAATCGAACGCGCCCTTTGGACCGGATCCGAGCCGGCGGCTGTCCAGGCCTGGCCGCTGCACGCGGGCGATCGCCTGCGCGGGATCCTGGTCGTGGCGCTCGAGCGCGAGCCCCTGGCCGACGAGACCTTCGACACGTATGCGCGGATCGCCTGCGATCAGCTCGCGCTCGCGCTCGAACGCCATGCGCTCGCGGCGGCAAATGCCCGACAGTCGCGCGCGATGGTGCAGCTCGAGGAGCGGGCGCAGGCGGGCGAGGCGATGTTCTCGGAGCTGATCGCGGTCGTGGCGCACGAGATCCGCACGCCGCTGACATCGATCAAGGCCTACACCGAGAGCCTGATCGACGCTCCCGACACGGCGTTCGAGCAGCGCCGGTCGTTCCTCACCGTGATCAACGAGGAATGCGACCGGCTCGCCCGGCTGATCTCCGATGCGCTCGACCTGTCGCGCCTCGAGGCGGGGCATCGCGCGCTCAAGCTCAAGCCCATAATGCCGGAGGCGTTCCTCAACGATCTGCGGACCACGGTCGAGCCCGAGGCCGCGCACCACGGCGTCCGGCTCCTGACGGACCTCGGTTCCGACCTCGGCGCGTTCGAGGGCGATCCGGACCTGCTCAAGCAGCTCGCGCTCAACCTGCTCGGCAACGCACTCAAGTTCTCGCCGAACGGCGCGCCGGTGACGCTGCGCGCGCGCGCCCTCGACGGCGAATGGCAGCTCGACATCGAGGATGCGGGCGTGGGCATCCCCGAGGACCAGCTCGATCGCGTGTTCGAGCGCTTCTATCGCGTCGAGCTCAAGGGTGGCCGCCGCGTTCCCGGAACCGGCCTCGGGCTCGCGATCGCGCGCCACATCGTAGAGTTGCACGGCGGCCGGATCTGGGCGCACAGCGCGCCCACGGGCGGCTCGATCTTCTCGGTGCGCCTGCCGGTGCGTCAGCTCGCGCCCGACTCGGTGCGCGCGGTGGCGCGCGCGCTCGGCGGACGCGACGACGTGCGGCGCCTGCTCGGGGCCGCGGTCGACATGGTGGGCGAGGTCATGGCCGCCGAGATCGTGTCGGTCCTCCTGGTCGACCCGGAAGTCGGGGACCTCCGGGTCACGGCCTCGCGCGGGCTCGACGAATCGGTGAACGCGCGTCACCTGCCCTACCGGGGTGGAGTCGCGGGCGCGGCGATCCGCGTCGGGCAGCCGCTGCTCGTCAACGACGTCGAGACCGATCGCCGGATCCACAAGAAGAGCCACCCCCAGTACTTCACGAAATCGCTGCTCTGCGCGCCGATCCAGGTCGCGGGCGAGACCATCGGCGTCCTCAACGTCAACAACAAGGCCTCGCACGAGGAATTCGACGAGGCCGATCGCGCCCTGCTGGCCACGTTGACCGAGCGCCTCGCCGCCATGCTCCAGCGCGCGCACGCCTACCCGGACGCGGCGGGAGTCGTGGCCGAGGCCTGCGAGACGCTGCAGTCGCTCGCGCGCACGCGCCGCGATCTTCTGTCGGGTCGCCGCGAACTGGCGCGTTGCGCGTTCGAGATCGCGCAGCGGCTCGGACTCGATCCCGCCGAGGGCACGCGCATCGCGCTGCTCGCGGGGTCCGGCCCGGAGCAGGGCACCGATGCCGTCGTGCCCGACCCGATCGACGCGGCCGAGGCGGCCGCGCGCTCGGCGATGCTGCTCGCGCGCGGGGAGCGCATGGACGGCGGCGGATGGCCGCGCGGGCTGTCCGGAAACGCGATTCCCCTGGGCGCGCGCATTCTCGGCGTGCTCGACGGCTTCGAGGCGCTCACCGGCGGCCGGGCGTATCGCTCCGCGCTGACGATCGAGGCCGCGATCGAAGCGCTCGATGCCGGCGCCGGGCGGGCCTGGGATCCGCGCGTGCTGGACGCGCTGCGCGCCACGCTCGTGCAGGACGGGCGGCTCGACGACCGACGGGAGGTGGCGTGATGGGCCGCACCGCCCGGCCGCGCGGGATGCGCGGCGGCACGGTCAAGTCGACGTGGAGCGAGATGCAGCAGCTGCGCAATCGCGTGCGCGACCTCGAAGCCATGCGCGAGCGCCTGTCGCGCCTCTACTTCAGCCAGGTCGAGACCGGCAAGGCGCGCATGGAGAAGCTCCATCGCATCCTCGAGGTCGTCAC
>JBDTYW010000158.1:0-5601 GCA_040005445.1 Candidatus Eiseniibacteriota bacterium | reverse complement strand
GGATGTGCCAGTAATCGAGCGGACCGGCGTAGAGCATGTACTGGTGGACGCGCCCGGCCGCGGGGAGCGGGAGCGTGACGTCGCCGATCACCGCATCATGGGCCTCGGGCAACGTTCCCGGCGCGAGGTCGGCCGAGGTCGCAATGCCCTGCACGTTCTCCGCCACGAGCCCGAGCAGGAAGTACTTGCTGTGGATCGCCAGCCACGAAACGGCGCCATCGTGCGGCTTCGGGCCCTTCTTGAGCCCGGCCGCCATCTCGCGGCGGTTGTCCTTGCCCACCTTGGCGGTCACGCCGAGGTTGTTCAGGTCCTCGAGATGATTGCGCTCGTTCACCAGCGGCCACGAGCGCAGCGCGATCCGGTAGTGGCGGAGATCGAGCCTGGGATCGAGGCCTGCGATCGAGACCGAGTAGCCGATGCGATAGTCCGCGGGATTGAAGCGGAACGATTGCTCGATCAAGAGCCCGCTCGCGTCGCGCGCGGTGAGCGTGAGCTTGCCGACGCGCCCGGATGCGTCGAGGCTCTCGGCCCAGGCGTAGGGCACGCCCCCGAGATCGATCGGAGTCTGGGCGTCCCCGAGGTCGAGCGCGACCGCCGGGTCGCCCGCGAGCGTGACCCGGCCCGAGCCGCCGTCCTCGTAGTCCTTGAGCACGACGGAAAGCAGCCGCGAACCGCGCGCGCGGATCCGCGCCCGGTAGAGCGGCTGGTCGACCGTCAGGATCGTGTCGGCGCCCGCGGGCACGAACCACGTGCCGTTCGTCCCCCCGGTGCTGTCGGGCGCCGCCGCGACCCGGCTGCCGAGGATCGCCGCAGCCGGACCCTTGATCGGTGCGGGCGCCTGGAGCTGCGCGGTGCCGGAACCGGCGGGAGAGGAAGGCGCGGACGGCACCGGGGTCGAGACCTGCTGCTTCTGCGACGCGGAGGGAATCCAACCCATTTTCTGGAACAGCAGGTTGGAGCCGAACAGGACGACGAACGAGAGGGCAATGGCCAGCAGCGCGCGGCGATCCATGCCTCAGGCGTCCCGCGACGGCGTGGTCGGAACGGGATCGACGCCGTGGCCGCCCCAGGGATGGCAACGTAGCAAACGCCTGGACGTCAATCCGAGTCCTCGCCAGGCGCCATGCCGGAGCACGGCTTCTTCGGCGTATTCGGAACACGACGGCCAGTAACGGCAGGCGGCGGGCAGCAGCGGAGACAGGAGGCGCCGGTAGAGCCGGATCGCCAGGACGGTCATGGAGATCAAGAGTCGAGTACTCCCAGTTGCTGCATGAGTTGGGCGACGTCGAGCGCCAGGCGCTCGAAGTCTACGGTCGGCGCCGAGGGCAACGCAATCAGGACGACCTGCCGGCCGTCGGGATGCACCCGCGGCCAGAGCGCCCGCGCAATCGACCGCAGGCGGCGCTTCGTGCGATTGCGCAGCACGGCATTGCCCACCTTGCGGCTGGCGATGATCCCGACGCGGGACGGTTCGCCGGCCGCCACGTGGGCGTAGGCCACGACGCACTGTCCGCGGCGGCTCAGGCCCTCGCGAAACGCGCGCTGGTACTGCCACCCGCGGACGAGGCGATGCGCGCGCCCGAAGCGCGCGCGTGGCTCCGGCCCGCCCGGTGGGACCGGGGGATCGGGGGGATGCACCATGTTTTCGTCCGGGATGACGGCTCGGCGCGGGTGACTACGAGGAGACGGTCAGACGCTTGCGGCCGCGGGCACGACGACGCGCCAGGACCTTGCGACCGTTCGCCGTCTTCATCCGGGCACGGAAGCCGTGCACCTTCTTGCGGCGCCGGTTGTGGGGTTGAAACGTGCGCTTCAAGACAGACCTCCAGACTGGGGCAATTCCGGGAAACCCAAGACCGCCAAACTACTTAACTCCGCCCGCCTCGTCAAGGGACCGTTGTGTCCCCGGGACGGCGGCCCTGCCGGACGACCACCCGTGCTCATCACCGTCCCGTGGGCCGAATCCGTGCGGACCGACAAATTAGGATCTATCGCAAAGCGCCACTTGACGTTAGCCTGTTCCACAGGCAGTTTCTTGGAAACACGGGGAGGTTGCCTTGGTTCGCGGCGACCCGTAGCCTCTCTTCAACCCCTAGCCAGGAGGCGCACAAACATGGACCAAACCCTTTCCCGCGGCGTCGCGATCGCCGATGCCGCCCCCGAAGTTCGCTCCGCCTACCTGCGGCGCGTCCTCGGGATCACCGTTTTCGGCCTGGGGCTGGCCGCGGTGGTCGGCATCGCCAGCACGATGTTCATCGCGACCCAGCCGTGGCTGCTCTCCGGGTACGGTCCGCTGATCCTCATCCTGGGCCTCTGGGCGATCACGAACTTCGTCGCGCGCCCGATGGTGTTCGGCACCGCCAAGTGGCCGGGCTTCCTGCTCGGCACGATTTCGCAGGGCGCCGCCATGGGATTCATCCTGCTGGTCGGGATCGTGGTCTCCCAGCAGGCGTTCGCCAGCCCGTTCCGGCTCGTGGGGACGGCGCTCGGGATCACGCTGTGCACGGGGATCGGGCTTGCGATCTACGTCTCGGCGGAGCGCCGCGAGTTCTCACTCCTGCGCGCCGGCCTGAGCGCCACGTTCATTCCCATGCTGATCCTGATGGCGGTGTCGTTCGCGTTCCCGAACTTCCTGGGCGGGCCGATCGGCATCGCGGTCGGCGGTGTGTTCGTGCTGGTCTCGGCCGCGGGATTGCTCTACCAGCTCAACCTCGTGATGCACGAGTTCAGCGAGGACATGGCGATCGAGGGCGCGTACATCGTGACCATCGGCCTCCTGATCCTGTTCTGGAACGTGCTCTCGCTGCTCACCCGCATCTTCCGCCGCTAGCGAGAGGATCCGTGCCCACGCCCGCCGACGAGCTCACGAAATCTGCGCTGACCGCGTCGGCGGGCGACCACCCGGGGACGATCCGGGCGTTTTTCCCGTTTTGGGACACGTACTTTCGACCGTACCTGCTGGACGCGGTCGAGCTCCTGCCCGCCGCACAGTTCGACTTCAAGCCGCGGCCCGAGATGCTGACCGCGCGCCAGGTGATCCTCCACATCGCCGAGGCCGAGCGTTGGTGGATTCACCACATCGTCGAGCGGGAGCCGTACGAGGATTTCGTGGTCAAGCACGAGGACCCCGCCCAGGGCTGGGTGACGGTCTACGACGCGCCCGACCACAACACGCTGCGCTTCACGCTTGAGGAATATCATCGGCACTCGCAGCGCCTGTTCGGGCTGGCGGCGAAGGAACTCGAGCGCCCGGTGACGCACCGCCGTGAGAACGGCGAGGAGCGCACCTACTCGCTGCACTGGATCCTGTCGCACGTCGAGGAGCACGAGCTGCACCACCGCGCGCAGCTCAACATGTACCTGAGGCTCCTGGGGATTTCGCCGCCGGCGGTCTAGAGGCCCTACTCGACCATTTCCTCGGGGCGCACGTCGACCTTCTCCGGGTGGACGGCCTCGATCACCGTGATGTGGCCGCCATGTCCGCGCGGGACGGTTTGGTTCGCGAGGTCGATCCGGCGACCGTCGAGCGTCGGCATGCCCGACGCCTCGCGCAGCACCTTGACCACGGGGGCGGTGACATCCTCGGCGTTCGGATAGATCGACAGCGCGAGCTCCCCGCTCGACAGCCGCACGAGCGTGCCCGGTGGATAGATCCCGACGGTCTGGATGAACACCTTGAGCAGGGTCGAATCGAAGCGCTCCGGGATCTTGCTCGTCATGTAGTGCAGCGCCTCGTACGGCGTGAACGGATGCTTCTGGTACGAGCGGTGCGCGGTCATGGCGTCGAAGCAATCGCAGATCGCGACGATGCGGCTCATCAGGTTCTGCTCGCGCGGTCGCTTGACGTGCGGGTAGCCCGAGAGGTCGATGTTGAGGTGGTGCTCGTAGGCGACCGCGATCGCGCGCATCGCCAGCGGCGAGAGCCCGTGCAAGCGCGTGATGATCTTCACGCCCTCGATCGGGTGGGTCTGCATGAGCGCCCATTCCTCGGGAGACAGCCGGCCGGGCTTGGCGAGGATCTCGTTCGGGATCACGACCTTGCCGATGTCGTGGAACAACCCCGAGACGCCGAGCTGGGAGAGCTGCTGCTTGGTCAGGCCGAGGCGATGGCCGACGGCGATCGAGAGGATCGCGACATTGACGCAGTGCTGGTAGGTGTACTCGTCGTAGTCCTTGAGCGTGGTCATCCCGAGCAGCGACAGCTCCTGCGAGAGGATCAGGTCGACGATCGACTGCACCGCGCGCTTGGCCTGGCGCAGGTCCACGCTCTTGCCGCGGCGGGCGGTCAGCATCACGTTCTTGGTCGACTGGATCGCGCGGAAGAACGTCTTCTTCGCGACCATGCGACGGCCCTGTGCTTCGGTGTCGGTCGGGTCGGCGGGCGGGAGCACGAGTTCACGAACCGGCTGGATGCGCGAAACGCCTTCGATGTCGCACTGCGCCACGATCGAGTCGAAGTCCGGCGGCGAATGCGCGGCCTCGCCCAGGAAGATGCGGGTGAAGGTCTGCAACTCGCTGCGCTCGAGGCTCTGCGAAAAGCGCAAGCCGCCGACGTGGCGGCGCGCGAGCTCATCGCAGATGAACTGGTGCGAGGCGTAGCCGACGACGTCCACCTTGAGCCGCTGGTCGTTGATGTACAGGCAGTCGCCCACCACCTGGATCACGAAATCCGAGCCCAGCGACAACATCTGCTGGATCGAGTCCATGAGGTTTCCCAGCGACTGCATGTAGGCCACGTTGCGCGCGTCGTAGAGGCGGGCGGTCTTCCAGAAGACGGAAAGGTTCGCGGCCAGCGAACGGCCGGCGACGGTCAGGCGCGAGGCGTGGGCCTCATCCCCGGCGTCGCGCGAGAAGTCGCGGGCAGTGTTGCCGTCGTGGTGGGAGTTCATGCGGCCACATCCTGGCTTTCCTCGAGCGCCCTGCGGCTGGCGCGCCGAATCGCGGGAATAAGGCTCCGGGCGCGCTTGCGCAGCGCCGCCTGGGCCCCGGGATCGTCCATGTGCGCCAGCGCCTGGGCGGCGAGTTCCCGCCGCGCGCGCACCTCGTGGCCGCCGCCGAGCCGCCACAGGCCGAGCCACGCGTCGAGCGTGGCGAGCACGATGGGTCCGCCCACGCCGACCAGCGCGTCGAAGTAGGCGCGGCGCTCGACCGTCGATTGTTCCCCGAAGCGCGGGCCACCCAGCACGGCGAGCAGGCGCTCGGCGAGCGCGCGGTTCTCCTGCGCGGCGCCGAACGACTCGCGGACGGCATGCAACCCGGCCGCGCGAACCTGCGGGTCGTCGTCGTCGAGTGCGCGCAGCAGGTACGGGCGCGAGCTCGGGTTTCCGGTCGCGGCGATCGCAGCGATCGCTTCCTTGCGCACGCGCGCCTCGAAGTGCGATGTGGCGGCCGTGAGCGCCTGGTCGGCTTCGGCGCTGCCGACCTGTGCCAGCACCTGCACGAGCAGCCGGGCGGCAGCCGGCGGCGCGAGATCGATGCGCCCGCGCACGGCCGCGAGATCCTGTTTCGCCAGCTCCACGAGCGCGAGCTGGAGATGGCCATGCAGGGAATGCAGGTCGACGTCGACCAGCAAATCAACCACGGGATCGATCACGCGCGGCC
>JBDTYW010000157.1:0-5625 GCA_040005445.1 Candidatus Eiseniibacteriota bacterium | reverse complement strand
CGGCACGCACGCCGAGGAACTTGTTCGCTGCCCAGGCGGGCGCCGCCTTGAAGTTGCACGTCGTCGAGTCGGGCCGCCCGAGCGCGTCGAGCGCGACACAGTAGTGCTCCGCCACCATTGTGAGCGAGTCCACCCAGGCCATGTACTTCTTGTAGTACCACGATCCGGCCGGCGATGAGCCCGAGGGCGGCCATGTCGGGTACGCGCTCTTGTTGCCCGAGACCAACTGCGAGTACAGCCCGACGAAGACGTCGCGCAGCGGCGGACCGTCGTTCGTGATCTCGAAGTGCAGGACCACGAAGTCGGCGGCGGCGTCGAGCCCGAACGCGTAGGTCGAGAGCCGGACGTTGACGCCGAGCGGCTGATGATTCTCGCTGGAATAGGTCGAACCCGCGCGCGGCGGGCGATCGGTGAACTCCGCGAGGAAGTCCTGGTCGCTGACGGCGGCGGGCGAGTAGAACTTCGACGTCAAGATGCGCGAGCGCTCGATCATGGAGCCGGGCAACGGCGTGTATTCGGCATCGGAAAGCTGGTTCGAGCCCTGGGAGTTGTCGACCGCGCCCTGCGACACGCGCAGGACCTCGCCCGTATCCGAGATCGCCCGCGCGCCGATCCAAAGGCCCGCGCGCGACATGTGCTCGAGCCCTTCTCCGAGCGGGTATTCGAGCGACGGCGAGCGCGAATTGAAATTGTTGCCGAAGAAGCCGTAGTTCGTGACCGTCAGGCCGACCCGGTTCGCGCTCGTGATCTTCGCCTGGTAGCGCACCTCCTGGGCGTCGGCGGCGTGCGGGATGATCGCGCCCAGGAGCAGCGCAGCAAAGCCCGCGAGCGCGACGACCCACGCCCGACGCGCGGCGCGATCGGGCAGCATGGGCAATCCGTGGCGACGGGACGGCAGAAGCGGATCGGGCATGGGTATCGGACGTCCTCGTCGGGCGAGATCGGTTGCATCGAAGGCGTGGTCGGCGCATCCATTGTAGGGATAGGGATCCGTTCGATCAACGCCCGATCGGGTGTAGATTGGGATCGCGAAAGGAGAACCTCCGATGCGTGCCGATGCCTTCACCGTCAAGGTCCAGGAAGCCCTCGAGGCGGCCCAGCGCCTCGCGCGGGCGCGTGGGCACCAGGCGCTCGAGCCAGCCCACCTGTTCTCGGCGCTGCTGGAGGACGAGCAGGGCGTGGCGCGCGCGTTGCTCGAGAAGCTCGGCGTGGAGCCGGGGGCCGTGCTCGGCGACGCGATGGCGATCGTCGATCGCCTGCCGCGCATCTCGGGTTCGAGCGACCTCCACCTCTCGAACGATCTCAAGAAGCTGCTCGACGTGGCGGACGAGGAGAGAGAACGCCTCAAGGACGACTACGTGTCGGTCGAGCACGTCGTCATCGCCGCGACCGGCGTGGGCGACCTCGGGGCGGCGCTCGCGCGCCGCGGCGTGACCAAGGACCGGCTGCTCGCCGCGCTCAAGGATGTGCGCGGTGGGCAGCGCGTCTCGGACCCCAACCCCGAGGACAAATACCAGGCGCTGCTCAAGTACGGGCGCGACCTGACGGCGCTCGCGCGCCAGGGCAAGCTCGACCCGGTGATTGGCCGCGACGAGGAGATTCGGCGCGTCATCCAGGTGCTGTCGAGGCGCACCAAGAACAACCCGGTGCTGATCGGCGAGCCCGGCGTGGGCAAGACTGCGATCGCCGAGGGTCTCGCCAGCCGGATCGTCTCGGGCGACGTGCCCGAGGGCCTGAAGGACAAGAAGGTGGTCACCCTCGATCTCGGCGCGCTGATCGCGGGCGCGAAGTTCCGCGGCGAGTTCGAGGACCGGCTGAAGGCCGTGCTCAAGGAGGTCACGGGCGCGGAGGGCCGGATCATCCTGTTCATCGACGAGCTGCACACCCTGGTCGGTGCCGGAGCCGCCGAGGGCTCGATGGACGCGTCGAACCTGCTCAAGCCGGCGCTCGCCCGCGGCGAGCTGCACTGTATCGGCGCGACCACGCTCGACGAGTACCGCAAGAACATCGAGAAGGACGCCGCGCTTGAACGCCGCTTCCAGCCCGTGTTCGTGGGCGAGCCCTCGATTCCGGACACGATCTCGATCCTGCGCGGGCTCAGGGAGCGCTACGAGGTCCACCACGGCATTCGCATCCGGGACGAGGCGCTGGTCGCCGCGGCCGTGCTGTCGTCGCGCTACATCGCCGATCGCCAGCTGCCGGACAAGGCGATCGACCTGATCGACGAAGCCGCCTCCCGCCTGCGCATGGAGATGGACTCGCTGCCGACCGAGCTCGACGAACTGGAGCGCCGCGTGCGCCAGCTCGAGGTCGAGCGGGAGGCGCTCAAGCGCGAGACCGACACCGGCAGCCAGGACCGCCTGAAGAAGCTGATCGACGATCTCGCGCGGCTTCAGATGCAGCGCGAGAAGTTGCGCGCCCAGTGGGAGAAGGAGCGCGCGATCGTGGTCGAGATCCGAGTGCTCAAGGAGAAGATGGAGGCGGCGCTGCTCGCCGAGCAGCAGGCCGAGCGCAAGGGTGACCTCGCGAAGGTGGCCGAACTCCGCTACGGGCAGCGTCCGGCGCTCGAGAAGGAGCTGGTCGAGGCACGCGCGAAGCTCGAGGCCTCCCACCAGGGCGGCGTGCGCCTGGTCAAGGAGGAGGTCGACGAGGAGGACATCGCCGAGGTCGTCGGCAAGTGGACCGGCATCCCGGTCTCACGCCTGCTCGAGGGCGAGGTCGAGAAGCTCATCCAGATGGAATCGCGCCTCCATGCGCGGGTCGTCGGCCAGGACGAGGCCGTAACGGCCGTGTCCGAGGCGGTGCGGCGCTCGCGCGCCGGGCTGCAGGATCCGAACCGCCCGCTCGGGTCGTTCCTGTTCCTCGGGCCGACCGGCGTGGGTAAGACCGAGCTGGCGCGTGCGCTGGCGTGGTTCCTGTTCGACGACGAGCGCGCCATGGTGCGCATCGACATGTCCGAGTACATGGAGAAGCACTCGACGTCGCGGCTGATCGGCGCGCCCCCGGGCTACGTCGGCTACGAGGAGGGCGGCGCGCTGACCGAGGCGGTGCGGCGGCGGCCGTATTGCGTCGTGCTGTTCGACGAGGTCGAGAAGGCGCACCCGGACGTCCTGAACGTGCTGCTGCAGCTGCTCGACGACGGGCGGCTGACGGACGGGCAGGGGCGCACCGTCGACTTCAAGAACTCGATCGTGATCATGACCTCCAACCTGGGCTCGGACGCGATCCGCGACATGGCCGACCAGGAGCGGTCGCTCATGGTCGAGGCCGTGAACCGGGCGCTGCGGGCGCATTTTCGCCCCGAGCTGCTGAACCGCATCGACGACATCGTGATCTTCCACGCGCTCGACCTCGAGCGCATCCAGGCGATCGTCAAGATCCAGCTCGAGAAACTGACCGCCCTCGTCGCCGAGCGCGGCCTCGCGCTCGAGGTGACCGACCGGGCGATCGAGGCGCTGGCGCGCGAAGGCTATGATCCTGCGTACGGCGCGCGGCCGCTCAAGCGGGCGATCCAGAAGGAAGTGCAGAACCCGCTCGCGCTCAAGCTGCTCGAGGGCGCGTTCCCCGCGGGGTCCAGCGTGGTCGTCGATTACGCCGACGGACAGTTCCAGTTCGCCGGCGCGGCGGGGGCGAAGGTCGCGAAGCCGAAGGCCAGGGCGAAAGGCGAAGCGGCGTCCACCTGAGAAGTCGGGGTCCTGAAGCCCCGATTGGGTGTAGCGTGGAGGGCCCCAGGCGAACCGGGGGCCCTCCTCTGTTCGGCCGGGAACCGCGAGGGAACGCCAAACCGATGAGGCCCGCCATGCCCGGACGGCTCGCTCCACTCCTTCTCGTTGCCCTCGGCGTTGCCGCCTGCGGGCCCTTGCAGAACGCTTCCCAGACCCTCGAGCGATCCCCCACCGCGCCCGCACTCCAGGCCGCAAAGCCGTCCTCCCCGGCCGAGTTCGGAAGGGCGTACCCGTTGGCCGTGGGAATCGAGTGGACCTATGCCGTCGGCTATCGTCAGCGCACGCGCGCGGAGGGCGAATCGGAGTTCGGTCCATGGCGGGAGCAGAATTACAGCCGGGTCAATCGGTGTGTCCGCAAGTACACCGACCGTGGAAAGGAGTATTTCAGTATCTCGGAGCGCACCCGCGAGCTCGAGCCGCCGTACCGGGAATTTGTCGGTCTGAACGAGCGGGTTCGGCAGGATGCGGCCGGGCTCTATTCCGGGGGTGAGGGCGGCGGACTTGCCACCCTTCCGCGGTTGGAACTTGCCCCGGGGCAAGTTGGACGGCCCGCTCCAGGACCGGCGCCGTTCGAGCGCGTGGTGCTTCGGTATCCTCTGCATGTCGGGCAGGCGTGGTCGCAGAACGGTCAGGGCGGGGCGCTCGCCCTGGTCGAGGCCATCGAACCGATCCGGACCCCGTTCGACGTGGAACCGGCCGCGCGCGTGCGCCGAACCCCTGCCGGGGCCTCGATCTTCGGGGATCCCGAACTGAGTTGGTACGGACGCTCGGGGCTCCTGCGGACGTTCCGGCAACTCGATTCCGACTGGAAGACCCCGCAGGGAACTCGCATCGGCGATCGACAGGAAGAAGTCGTGATGAGTCTCGTCTCGTTCCGGCGGCCCTAGCCCCGGGGATGTGACCGCGGCAGACGCCCACCCGCCTCGCGAAGACGCGGGAGCCGCGCTCAGGCGTCGGCGATGTACTTGCGCTTGATGCGATCGTCGGCGCCGGCGAACGGGCCGGTGCCGAACGGGTGGATCGAGATCGCGAGCGCCTCGCGCGGGAACATGCGCCGCACCTCCCGAAAATCCTGGTTCGCATCGGCCAGCCCGTCGTAGAACGCGTCCCGGATCCACGCCGGATCCGGGACCGTCTGCGAGGGCTCGGCAACGAGCTCGAGCCGGATCTCGAGCTGCCGGCGCGCCTCCTGGTCCTCCACGCTCGCGAACTGGAAGCCCCGCACCACCGCCGCCAGCTCGGCCCGCCCCTGGATCACCGCCTCGAGGTCGGTGGGATAGAGCTTCGCGCCGTAGAACGCGACCGTGAGGTCGCCCCTCCCGAAGACGTAGAGCAGAGGGAACGCGCTGCGCGACTCCGCCAGTGACGCGGGCGCGATGCCTTGCGCCCGTAGGCGCGCAGCCAGCTCGCGGGAGGTCATCGTGCCGCCGATGTCCCTTAGGTCGTAGCGCAACTTCGGCGCCGCGCCATCCACGCGGACGATCGTGAACAACAGCGTGCCCTCGGGCGTGGTCTCGATCACGTAGTCGAGCGCGTTGTACTGAAAGATCATCGGCGGCGTGTCGCGGGCGAACAGCGCGCGGGAGAGCGCCGGGTCCTCCGCGCAGCACCGCCTCAGGGCGACCGTGAACGCGGTCTCGATGCCGATGTTGATCTCGAGGTCCGACGCGCCGTAGGACGATAGGATCGACCGGAAGCTGCGCGACAGGTGCGTGCGCAGGGCCTCGGACATGCCCTCGCCGCCGCACACAAGGTCGAGGTGGTAGGCCGCGAGGTCGAGCGTCGTGGCGTCGACGAACGCGCGCGCGAACGGCGGGTAAGCCATCACCAGGTAGCGGTAGTCCTTGCCGAACGTGTGGAGCGTCGCCTCGAGCTTCTTCACGTCGGGCCCGATCGACTT
>JBDTYW010000156.1:0-5627 GCA_040005445.1 Candidatus Eiseniibacteriota bacterium | reverse complement strand
ACGAGAGTTTCGCGATCGGACTCGCTGCCCATGATCACGCCGACGAGCGGAGCGGAGGCAGGCGGGCGATCGGCAGGAGTCATGGGCGCATGTTCCCCATGCGCTCTGTGCTTGTCAAGCCGCCGGGCCGGTCCGGCGAACATGCGCCAGGAACTCCAGGGCATGCGGATCCATGCCCAAGGGCGCCCAGCCGTCGGCGGGGCCGGGCAACATTTCGCGCACCGTGACGCCGGTCCCGCCACGCGCCGCCTCGGCCAGAATCCGCGTCAGCGCCGGAGACTCGAAGTCGACGAACTGGGGCTTGGTCTGCCCGTCACTCGCCACGAACACGTGCCGCGGCGCTCCCGACTCGCGCTGCCAGCGCAACGCGGCCGCATGGCAGTCGCGATCGGAGTTCGAGGGCGCGAACGCCGCCCGCGCGCCCTCAGGCCCGAGACGGTAACGACGCCGGAACAGGATCGTCGTGCCACTGACGATGCGCGGCAGTTCCCCCGGCCGCGCGGGATGAGCGTCGGGGAAGAGCGCCAGCGGCTGGAGGTCCTGCTGCCCGACCGCGACCAGGAACGCGATCACGCCCTCGGGACTCAGCCCGTTCGGCAGGACGGGAACCACGCGCCGATCGAGACGGCGGGAACGCAGGACGAATCGCTCCGCGCGCGCGTCCCAGCGCACCAGCAGATCGGAGAGCGGCAGCACGGTCGCGCCGGGGCCCGGAATCTCGCCCGGACAACCGATCTCGTGATCGAATACGCGCGGCCTCAGGCCCGCGTTCGCCGTCCGCCCCGAGTGCGCGTACGGAATCTCGGCGATGATCGCGCCATCCCGCTCGAGCCAACTCCAGCCCTCCCGCAAGTCTTCCGCCAACGGACTCCCGGCCCCGGAGGGATCGCGATGCAACTCCGTCAGGCGGGCCGTCGCGAGACCCGCGCCGTAGAGGGCGTTCCAGACCACGCGGCCGGGCCCTGGGTCCCCGCGCCAGTCCGTGCCCTGGAACAGGACGCCGCAGGCGAACCGCGGCGGTGGTGTATCCCCGGCGAGGGCATCCCAGTCCGCGTCCTCGAGCCGGATCTCGACGTCGCCGCCCGGCCCGCACGCGTCCGCGCGCCGCGCGACCCACTCGCGCCAGCGCTCGTGCGCCGCCTGGGCCCGCGCGATCCCCTCGGGCGCGGCACCGGGCGCGACCCGCCCCGGCTCCGGAAATGAGCCGCCGCGCGCGCTCGTGACCTGATCGAACGTGCCGTGCCACAGCGCGGAGAGCGCGATCTCCCGATCCGCGGGGTGCCGCGCGAGGAAGCGCTCGACCCACGGCGCGAGCAGGAGGGCGCCCGGGTAGAGCGCCGCGAACCAGCGGGCGTAGCGCGGCAGTATGCGCTCGAGCTCGGCGCCGACGGATTCGGGAAGGCGGACGCGCAACTCGCACGCCGCATCCGCTCGCACCAGGGTTTCCCCGGCACGCGGCGCCCCGCCGGGGAGCGCTCGAGCCGCCCGTTCGATGCGCTCGTAGGCAGCCTGGCGAGTCGCCGGATCGGGTTCGAGATCGAGGGCATCGAGCGCACCCTCGACGGCCTCCTGAGCCTCGGCCCGGGCGCGCGCCTGGGCGGGCATGCCCGGCGCGTCGCGCAAGCTCCGCGCGAGTGCGCGCAGCGGCCGCCCCTCGAGGTGCGAGACGCCGGCGTCGACCTGGAGCAGCCCGCTCTCCACAAGCCGATTCAGCCAGGGCCCGGGATCGCCCCCGGCGCGCGCCTGCGCCCAGGCGAGCAGCTCGCTCCGGGCAACGCTCGCCCCGGCGTCCGCGCGGAGACCGCGCAGGTGCTCGATCAGGGCATCCACCGCGGGGCTCGCGCCGAGGCGGATGCGGCGCTCGAGCGCATCCTCGTCGGCGAGCCGCGCCGGACGCCAGAACTCCCATGCGTCCGTGGCACGCTCGAGCGACGGATTGAGCCTCGAGCCGAGGGCGAGCGCAATCGCGGGGTCCGCCAGCGCTTCCTCGACCACCCGGCGCGCCTGCGCCACGTGGAGCCGCACCCGGACACAAACCGGTCGAGCGTCTCCGTCGATCTCTGCCTGCGCCCCCCACTGTCCGATCGCCGTGGAGCAGAACGTTCCATGGGGCGTGGTCTTGCTTGCCCGCCGCGCGGCGTAGCGCACCAGGGTCTCCGCGACCTGGCGCTCGCGGGCACGCCACGCCGCCGGGTCGCGCGCGAGCAGGCGTGCCGCCGCGCTCGCGAGCTCGGGGCCGGCAAGCCACAGCGCCTCTCGGAACCCGGCGTCGGCCGCGAGCGACCGGACCTCGGCGCGCAGCCGCGCTTCGTGCTCCTGCCACGCCACGTCGACCGCGGCCCGCGCCGTCTCCCATCGCGCGCGCGCATCGAGGTACGCGCCGACGCGTGGATCGGCGACATCGCCGGCGGCGATCGCAGCCGCCAGTTCGTCCGGCGAGACCTCGCGGGCGCCATGCAGGGAGCGCCTCACCGCAAGCCGAAGGAGGCGCAGGCGATTCGCGGACGGGTCCGATCCCGGCTCCCCCGCCAGCTCGTAGAGCGCCGTTTCGAGGCGACAGCGGACCGACTCCCCCTCGTGCTCCGCCGCTTCGAGGTCGCGCAGCGCCTGCGAGCATGCGGGAGCGGCCCAGCGCTCCAACTCGCGCATCGGCGCACCCGCCACGCGCACGAGCACGCGCGGCGAGCGCTCGATCATCGCCCGTCGTCCTGCGGCCCGCCGCCATGCAGCCGCCACGCCATGTAGCGCAGGATCGCCTCCCCGGCCGGCTCGACCCCCATGCGGTTCGTGAACATGTGGGTGAGCGACCACGCGAGGTACGGGGCGTGCGCGGTCACGCCGCCTGAGGCGAGACCGTCGCGCAATTCCTCGAACCACGGCGCGGCGGCGGACGCGAATTCCTCTACGAGAGCGCGGTCCGGCGAGGAGGCGCCACCTGCTTGCGGGCCTTCGAGCAGCGCTCGCAGGCCCTGCTCGTTGCGCGCGTAGGCCTGGTCGAGCGTTCGCCGCTGGTCGGCGTCCCACACGCCGGAATCGAACGCCCACTGGTAGCCCTGGCGGTCGAATTCCTCGCGCACCGTCGGCGCGAACCCAAACCCATCCGCATAGCGCTCGACCAGCGCGAGCACGAATTCGCGGCGCGTCCATCGCGCGCCGCCGGATTGCTCGAGTTCCAGGCGATCGAGCGCGGCCATGCTATCGAGGTGGAACAGGCGCTCGGCGATCCGCATGCCCGCGGGACCGCCGTAGCGATCGAGTTCGCGCTCGTAGCGGGCAAAGCGCGCGTGCGCGACCAGGCCGTCTTCGAGCGGCGCGCGCAGGGCCTGATCGAGCGCGGTGCGGGCCTCGCCCGCGATCCAGGCATCGTCGCCCAGCACCCGAAATCGCAACTGCCACGTGGGCTCCGAGAAGCGGACGAAGAACAGGGAATCGAGCCGGGGTTCCTCGCGCCAGCGGCGGGCGAGCGGCTGGACGACGCGAAGGATCAACTCCTCGTGGCGTTCTCGAGGAGCCTCGAGCAGGGCGTACAGGCAGGCGGGATCGGGCAAGCGGGATTGGCGAGGCGAGGGACGCCGCGTGGCGCCCCCGCCGCGAGGCTCAGGCTTCGGTTGATTCGTTGACGATCACGGGGCAAGTGCACCGTGGCGACGTGCTCGAACTGGTGCAGCCCGGCTTGGCCGCAGCTTCGAGTTCTGCGATCTCGAGTTCCAGGGTCCACTCGTGATTCATGTCGTCCTCCGGGAGATACATCACGACCGAAGTGATCAGGCGACCACCCCGGCGGGAATGTGCAAGGACGTTAGTCCCGGCGCACGCGTTCTGCAAGCGTCGAGTTCGGCGCCGGCATGGTACGCTCCGGCCCATGAAGATCCTCGATGTCCAGTTCATCGGCGCGTTCCTCGATCCCGCAAAGTGCCCCCCGGACCGCCCTGGCGTGGTCTTCACCGGGCGGTCGAACGTGGGCAAGTCCTCGCTCGTCAACCGCGTGGTCAACCGCGCGATCGCGCGCACCAGCAAGACCCCGGGCCGCACGCGCCAGCTCATCTACTTCGCGGTCGAGCGCGCGCGCGGCGCGCCATTCTACCTCGTGGACCTGCCCGGATACGGCTATGCGACCGGCCCGTCCAAGGAGCGCGAGCAGTTCTCGCACGCCGCGCGCGCCCTGCTGGCAGACGGCGAACGCGTGGCAGCCGTGCTCCAGCTCGTGGACGCGAGCGTGCCCTGGCAGGCCTCGGATCTCGACATGCTCGGGTGGCTTCTGGTCGAGGCCGTGCCGTTCGCGCTCGTCTACACCAAGGCGGATCGAGTCAAGCGCGGGCCGTTGATCGCCAAGACGCAGGAGCTCAAGCGCCTGTTGCCGTGGCGCGACGACATCGCGGTCCTGCCCACGTCCGCGAAGGACAACGAGGGCATCGTCGGCGTGCGCAAGTGGATCGAGGCGGCGCTTCAGCGCGTGGCGGAGACCGGCGGGAGTTCGTAGAGCGCGTAGTCGAGCGCCAGCGCATGCACGGAGTCAGGCAGCGCGGGATCGAGCACGAAGCGCACGGGCATCGTGCTCGAGGCGCCGGGCGCGAGCCTCTGGCGGGCGAAGCAGAAGCACACCTGCTTGTGGAACATCGTGTCCGCCGACGCGGGCGTGATGCGGTGCACGGCCTGGAACTCGACCGGTCGATCCGACGGGTTCACGAATCGATACTGCACCTCCTTGACCTCGCCGCGGCGCACGATCACGCTCGGCGCGAGCGGCTGGGCGGTGACCGGCAGGTCCCCCATCGTGTGCGAGGAGAGCGCGATCGTCACGGCCGGCCCGGCCGCCAGCGCCGGGACCGCCGCGGAGACGGCCTCGACGCGCGCGCTGCGACCCCCGCCGATCCCCGCGTCGATGCCGAGCGCGATGAACAACAGGAACAGGTAGGCGATCGAGAAGCGGAACAGCTTGACCGCGCGCCCGGTCTCGGCGGTGACCAGCAGCCGCCACGCAAACCACAGGAACGCGCCGCCGAGCACGAGCGCCGGCGCCCAGTAGACCGGCCCGGCAACCCCGATCAGCGCCGGGAAGATCGTGATCGGCACCAGGTAGATCGTGTACAGCATGATCTGCTGGCGCGTCTTCTCCTCGCCGTGGATCACGGGGTACATCGGGATGTTCGCCCGCACGTAGTCCTCGCGCCGGTAGAGCGCAAGCGCCCAGAAGTGGGGCGGCGTCCAGAAGAACACGATCGCCGCCAGCAGCACCGCCGGGAGCCCGATCGTCCCGGTGACCGCGGCCCACGCGATCAGCGGCGCGGTCGCCCCCGCTGCGCCGCCGATCACGATGTTCTGTGGCGTCGCCCGCTTCAGCCACACCGTGTAGAACAGCGCGTAGTAGACGATCGACAGCATGCCCACGACCGCCGCCAGCGTGGTCGTGAGCCCGGCAAGCACGCCCCACGCCAGCGCCGCGAGCGCGAACGAGAAGCCGAGGACCTGCACGGGCGTGAGCGTGCCGGTCGGCAGCGGCCGCATGCGCGTGCGCACCATTAACGCGTCGATGTCGCGATCGAAGTAGTGATTGAACGAGGCCGCCGAGGCCGCCGCCAGCGCGGTGCCGAGGATCGCGCCGAGCGCGATGCGGGCGTCGGGCCATC
>JBDTYW010000155.1:0-5690 GCA_040005445.1 Candidatus Eiseniibacteriota bacterium | reverse complement strand
GCCCGCGCCACCGTCGCCCATGCCGACATACAGCATGCCATCGGGCCCGAACAGGAGGTGCCCACCGTTGTGATTCGAGTACGGCTGATGAATGGCCAGAACGAGCCGGGCCGAGGCCGGATCGGCGACGTCCGGGTTCGCGCTCACATGGTAGCGCTCGATGCGCGTGTCGCCGTCGGGATCTGTGTAGTCGACGAACACGAACCCGTTCGCCGCGTAGGCGGGATGGAACGCGATCGACAGCAGCCCGCGCTCGCCGGCCCCGCGCGTGCGGCCAGAGAGGTCGAGATAGGGGCGATCGAGCAGGCGACCGTCCTCGACGATGCGCACGCGTCCGGTCTGCTCGACGATGAACAGGCGCGGGTCCCCCGCCGGCGCGGTCACATAGAGCGGATGATCGAGCTCGCGCGCGACCTCGACCAGGCGCAGGCCGTGCGCCGGGGCGAACACGTCCGCCGTGTCGGCCGCCGCCGGCGTGCCCGCCCCTCCGGCGCAACCCCCCGCGCACGCGGCCACCGCGGCAACGACGAGCAGGCCGCCGAGGTCGCCCAGGGCGCGCGTCATGGCCGCTCCTGCCGCACGACGCTCCACGCGGCGAATGCGAGCCAGCCCCAGCCCGCGAGGAACGCCAGTCCCCCGAGCGGCGTGACGGCGCCCCACGCCCGGACTCCGGTGAACACGAGCACGTATAGGCTGCCCGCGAACAGGATGCTGCCGATCCCGAACATCGCGCCCACGCCGCGCACCGAGGCAGCGGGGAGCCGGTGCGCGCCGAGGCCGAGCGCCACCAGCGCGATCGCGTGCACGAGCTGGTAGCGCACGCCGGTCTCGAAGATCGCGAGCGACTCGGGCGCGAGCACGGAGCGCAGACCATGGGCGCCGAATGCGCCGAGTGCCACGGCGACCAGGGCAGAGCAGGCTCCCACGGCGGTCCAGATCATGGGTCCACGCTAGGCAACGAGGCGCGCCGGCGCAAGCGCCCATTCCGCGGGCGTGGAGCGCGTGCTAGGATCGCGCGTCCCGCTCCCACGTCCCGAGGTCCCGCATGGCCCGCCTGTTCTCGATTGATCCCGACATCCGCCGTGCCGAGACGCCCCCGGGATGGCTGTACTCGGACGCCGAAGTGTTCGAGCAGCAGCGCGATGCGGTGTTCGCTCCGAGCTGGCAGCTCGCCCTCGACGCACATCGCCTGCCGGCCGCGGGCACGGTCGCACCCTGCGTGTTCCTCGAGGGCATCCTGCCGGAGCCGCTCGCCATCACGCGCGACGAGGGCGACCATTGGCACGCGCTGTCGAACGTTTGCACCCATCGCGCGAACCTCGTGGTCGAGGTGGACGCCGCGGTCCCGGTGCTGCGCTGCCGTTACCACGGCCGGCGCTTCGGCCTCGACGGCCGCTTTCGCTCGATGCCCGAGTTCGAGCAGGCGGAGGGCTTTCCCACCGCGGCCGACGACCTGCCGCGCGTCGCGCTCGGCCGCTGGTCGCGCCTCGTGTTCACCGCGCTCGCGCCGGCGATCCCGTTCGAGGAGTGGGTGGCCCCGCTGGCGACGCGGGTCGGCGGCATGACGATCGACCACGCGGCATTCGACCCGACGCGATCGCGCGACTACGACATTGCCGCCAATTGGGCGCTCTACGTGGACAACTACCTCGAGGGCTTTCATATTCCGTACGTGCACTCGTCGCTCAACGCGGCGATCGACTACGGGAGCTACTCGACGGAAGCCCTGCCGCACGGCGTGCTGCAGGTCGGACATGCCAGGGGCGAGGTCGCCGCGTACTACCTGTGGCTGTGGCCGAACCTCATGTTCAACGTCTACCCATGGGGTTTCTCGGTGAACGTGGTCAAGCCGATCGCGGTGGACCGGACCCGCGTCTCCTTCCTCACCTGGGTCGTGGACCCGTCGCGCCTGGACCAGGGCGCGGGCGCCGGGCTCGACGGCGTCGAGCTCGAGGATGAGGCGGTCGTCCAGGGCGTGATGCAGGGAACGCGCGCGCGGCTGTACGGCCGGGGACGCTATTCGCCCACCCGCGAGGTCGGCGTGCACCGCTTCCACCGGCTGCTCGCCGCCGCGCTCGGGGGGGCGGAGCCTGAGAGCTAACCGGTCGAATGACGACTTACGCCTGGAGACCGGCGCCCCCGGTCCCTGCTCCGGCTACGAAATCCCATAAAACCCGCTGGACACAGCCCCTTTGAACCCCTAGGCTCTTTCCATTGGATCTTGCTGTCATTGAGGCCCCCTTCCCCCATGGGCTCCTGATCCCGTCGACGCCGCCCCGTCGAATCCCGAGTGTCTTAGCCCATACGGCCCGCGCGCCGGAGGACTGTTCATGTCATTTGCAAACGCCCGATCCCTGGCCATGGTGGCGCTCCTGTCCTTCCCCGTTGCCGCGTCGGCGCAGGTCGCCGTGACCTTCGGCACGTCGTGGGATGGCGCGGCGAACAGCCTGCAGAACATCGTCAACGCCAAGTACGGCTCGGGCGCGATCAACGTCGCCACCGACTACATCGGGCACAACGCGGGCCAGGCAGATCCGTTCGTCTGGCAGGACCTGCAGTTCGACGCGATGATCCTCAAGGAGATCGCCGGCAACGCGAACACGAACTACGTCGGCTGGTACAAGGAGACCGGGGTCATGCCGGTGATCGACGGGATCGACGACGGCATCGTCTTCACCGGCCCGGAGGGCGCGGGCACGTCCAAGTTCGTGTTCTTCTCGCAGCCCACGAAGTTCGGCTTCTACATGAACCCGAACGGCCTCAACGGGGCGACGAACGCGCCCGAGCCCGAGAAGTTCTTCACGAACCGGATGTACAACGACATCGGCCCGAACGGCACCGCGCTCCACCCCCCGCTCAACGGCGACGTGCAGGCGCTGGTCTACGACCTGTCCGGCATCCTCCACACCCCGAACGTCTGGCTGGTCTGCTTCGAGGACCTGGATTCGGGCGCGAACCCCGGCCCGTGCTGCGCCACCACCGACAACGACTACAACGACTTCGTGTTCGAAGTCCACGCGCTCGGCACCACGCCGGCGAACGCCACCTCCCTCGGCAGGCTCAAGGCGCTCTACCGGAACTAGGCGTCCCGGGGATCGCCCCCGGGCCTTGCCGATTGCACGTTTGGGCAGGGCATTTCGCATTTGCGCTCGTTCAAAGCCCCCGGATTCGTTAGGCTGGCTCGCGGTGGCGCTCCGGATCGGATCTTGCAAGAGTTCCCGGACATGCGCCCTGCACCTCACGCCCTCCGAGGGATCCGCCCGATGCTGCTGCCGCTCCTGCTCGCGCTCGCGGTGATCCAGCCCGCTCCGGCGCCGGCTGCTCCTAGCGGGGCGACCGATGCCCGGATCGTGGTGGTCAAATCCAGGCGCGAGCTCCGGCTGGTATCACGGGGCGAAGTCGTCCGCACCTACCATGTCGCGCTCGGACTCGAGCCGGTCGCGCCGAAGGCGAGGCAGGGGGACTTCGCGACGCCCGAGGGCAACTACTACGTCTGCTCGAAGAATCCGCACAGCCGCTACGACCTGGCGCTCGGCATCAGCTACCCGGGACCGAACGACGCGATGCGCGGGCTCGAGGCCGGCCTGATCACTCCGGCGGAGCACGACCGCATCCTCTCGGCGTTCGTCCGGCGCGCCGCCCCGCCTTCGAACACGCGGCTCGGCGGCCAGATCATGATCCACGGCCGGGGCGCGGCGTGGGACTGGACCGAGGGCTGCATCGCGCTCAATAACCTGGACATCGAGGAACTGTTCAACAGCGTCCCCGTCGGCACACCGGTCGAAATCCTGCCCTAGTCGATCAACGCCCGCGCTTCGCCGCCTTGCCGCGCGGATACGGATAGCCCTTCTCCAGCAACTCGACGAGCTTCGGGTCCCGGCCGTAGATATCCCCGTAAAACTCGACCTCTCCGTTCTCGAACGCGGCCGCCGTGGTGTAGGTCACAAAGACCGGGACCGGCGTCGTGATGTTCACCCGCCGGTTGTCGGGGCCCGCCATCGCATCGAGGACCTGCTCCGGCTCCCAGCCGGGCTGGTTGCGCAGCACGTACGCCGCGAGCGACTCCGGCTCGCTCACGCGGATACAGCCGTGGCTGAAATCCCTACGCGCGAAACCGAACAGGCCGCCGGCCTGCGTGTCGTGCAGGTATACGTCGTGCATGTTCGGGAACATGAACTTCACCCGCCCGAGCACGTTCTGCGGCCCTGGGAGCTGGCGCATGCGGAGGTCCCGCCCGATCCGCTTCAGGTTCTCGGGCGTGAGCGGCAGGCTCTTCGAGCCGTCCGAGCCGCGCTTGACGAGGACGATGCCCTGGCGTTCGAGCCGTTCGGAATCCCACGCCGCGCGCGGACCGAGCTCGTCCATCATGAGGTCCAGGGGCACTTCCCAGTACGGCCGGAAGATCAGGTAGCTCATGTCCGCGGTGAACACCGGGGTCGCATTGCGATCGGCCGATCCGACCAGGACCTCCATCGCGAGGATGTTGTCCTCGCGATCGAACAGCGAGCGATAGGCCTCGAGGCGATATGCCGGGATATTGACGATGATCGGCGGAGCCGTGAACGGCAGCGGGATCCAGCGCCAGCGTTCGAGCGCGAGCGCGATCTTGCGCGTGTCGCCGGAGAACGGTCCATTCAGCGCCTCGGCGGTGTTCGGCCAGATCACGCCGTCGGGCTTGAGCCCGTGCCGCCGCTGGTAGCGCTTCACGCTGAGCACCAGTTCGGGCGAGTAGAGCGTGTCCGCCGACGGCCTCGGGGAGCGCACCATGCCGAGGTCGCCGACCGCCTGCAGCCGCCGCCGCAGGCGCGCCGCGGCTCTCAACGTCCCTCCCGGCTTGAGATCGCGCGGATAGTCGATCGGCCGGGCAAAGCTCGTGTCGCGCGCCAGCGCTCGATAGCGAGCGAGAGCTTGCTTGAGCAGCCGGTAGTGGACGAGGTCGGGTTGGTGGCGTGCGAGGATCCCCTCCTGCGCCGGGGCATGGCGCAGCGAGTCGACGATCGCGTCGAGCTCGCGCTTGTCGCCGGGCGCCGGGAACAACGCGTCGGCCGCGACCGGGTCGACGCGGCCGCGCTCGAGCGCGTCCACGAAGCGCGCGGCCGCGATCGAGAGCGCGAGATCGAAGCGCGCCTGCTCGAACGCCCCGGCCCCGGCCGGATCGCCGGCAAGAGAGGCAGCCCGCGCCGCGAGCCACTCCGCATCGTAGTCCGCCGGATCGAGCCCGAGGCTGTCCGCGGCCGCAAGGCGGGCGAGGAGCGCGGAGGCCGCCGGCGTCGGCCGCCCCCCCTCGAGCCACGCCGTCCGCCAGTCCAGGCGACGGTAGAGGCGCTCGAGGTCCGGGCGCACGTCCGAGAATGAGGGCCAATGCAGGTCGGCGTGGCGACCCGACTGGACAAGCGTGCGCAGCGCGCTCCTGGCCCCGGACTCGCCGCCGGGCGCCGAACGGGCGACACCGGACAGCGGGTGCAGAGAAGCGAGGGCAAGCGTGGCCGCCAGGAGGGCCAGTCCGATCCAGCGGAGCCGCAGTGGGTGCATGGGACCATCCTTGCCCGAGATCGTGGCGGGACTCAATCAGTCAAAACGGCGAAGCGTGATCACGACAACACCTCCTCCGCCGGGAGCGGAGGAGGCGCGCGTACTGGCTGCCCGGCAAGGATTCGAACCTCGACTAACTGGTCCAGAGCCAGTCGTGC
>JBDTYW010000154.1:0-5696 GCA_040005445.1 Candidatus Eiseniibacteriota bacterium | reverse complement strand
CCCGATCTCGAGCCGCCGGCCGACGGCCTGTTCACGGTGCTCTACGCCGGCGGGTTCCTGCCGCTCCACGGCATGGGCACGATCGTCGACGCGGCCGAAGCTCTCGCGCGCGCAGGGCGGAGCGACATCATGTTCGAGCTCATCGGCGACGGCATGCAGTACACCGCGGTGCGCGCACGCGTGGCGGAGCGCGGCCTGACGAACGTGCGCTTCTCCGGGCGGCGCCCGATCGAGGAATTGCCCGAGCGCATGTTCCGGGCGCACGTCGTGCTCGGCGTGTTCCGCGATGCGGGGGAGGCGGGGCGCGTGATCCCGAACAAGGTGTCGCAGGGCCTTGCCGCCGGCCGCTGCGTGGTCACGGGCGACACCGAGGCCGCGCGTGAGCTGCTGGCGCCGGGGGCGACCGCGGTCCTCGTTCCGCCCGGGGACGCGGCCGCGCTCGCCGATGCCCTGCGCACGCTCGCCGACGACGCGGCGCTGCGCTCGCGCATCGCCGGCGCCGGACGCGCCCTGGCGCGGCGCGCGCTCACGCCCGAAGCGGTGGCGCGCCAGCTGCTGGTCGCGCTCGGAGCGCGCAAGATCGCGCAATCGGTGCCGGCGGCGCGGGTGCTGCGCACGCCTGTGCTGGGCGTGCCCGACGTGCCGATCGCGCCGGCAGGGGCCTGACCTGACGGCGGCCACCGCGCTGCGCGTGCTGCACGTCGACACCGCGGCCGACTGGCGTGGCGGGCAGGCGCAGATCGCCGCGCTGCTCGACGGCCTCGCCGCGCGCGGACACCCCCAGTGGCTGGCGGCTCCCGAGGGGCCGCTGTCGGCGCATGCACGGGAGCGCGGAATCGCGACGCACGGTTTTGCCCCGCTCGGGGACCTCGACCTGCCGGCCGCGCTCAGGCTCGCCGGGTTCGCCGCCAGGATTGCGCCCCAGGTCGTGCACCTGCACAGCGCGCGCGCCCACGCCACCGGTTGGTGGGCGGCCCGCCGCGCGCGGGCCGTGTGCGTGGTGGCGCGCCGCGTCGATTTCCCGGTGGGGAGGCACGCGCTCTCCGCAATCAAGTACCGGCTGCCGGTCGAGGCCTACGTGTGCGTCTCCCGCGGGATCGCCGAGGTGCTGGCGCAGGCCGGGATCGCGCAGCAACGCGTGCGCGTGATCCACAGCGGCATCGCCGTCGAGTCGGTGGCCGGCGCCGTGGAACGGGCCCGTGCCGAGGGCCGGGACGCGCGCATGCGCGCCATGCTCGGCGTGCCCGCCAAGGCGCCCCTGGTGGGCATGATCGCGGCGCTTGCGCCCCACAAGGATCACGCGACTTTCCTCGCGGCGGCCCACGCGACGCTCGAGCGCCATCCCGAGACCTGGTTCGTGTGCGCGGGCGATGGGCCATTGCGGGACGCAGTGCGCGCCCGGGTGCGCGGCCTCGGCCTCGAGGAGCGCGTCCGGCTGCCCGGATTCGTGGAGGACGTGCCGGCCCTGCTCGCCGCGCTGGACGTGTTCGTGTTGTCGTCGTACCTGGAGGGCCTCGGCACGAGCGTGCTCGATGCCCAGGCGGCTGGCGTGCCGGTGGTCGCGACCCGTGTCGGAGGGATCCCCGAGATGATCGAGTCTGGAGTCACCGGCTTGCTGGTTCCCCCGCGCGATCCCGAAGCGCTGGCCGCTGCCATCGCGGAAGCGCTGTCGGATCGCGCGGCCGCCGCCCTTCGCGCGCAGGCGGCGCGCACCTCCGTGCTCGCGTTCGACGTGCGCCGCACGGTGGAACGCACCGAGGCGTTGTACCGCGAGCTGCTCGGGGCCCGCGCGTGAGCGCCGCGAGCGCAGGGTCCTCGAGCAAGCGGGCCTGGAACGAGCGGGCGACAAACCTCGGCCTGCTGCTGTTCGCGTTCGCGTTGCCGCTGTCGATCGCGGCGACGGAGATCTCGCTCGGCCTGACGCTCCTGGCTTGGATCTCCACCCGCCCCTGGGCGCGCCCGCAGGCGCCGGGCGTGCGCGCGCTGGGACTGGTCACGCTCGCGCTCGTGGGCACGTGGCTGCTCGCGAGCGCGACCTCGCCGTTGCCCCTGGCGAGCCTGGTGAACGCCCGCAAGATCTACTCGATCGTGATCGTCTTCCTGCTCGCCGACCGGGCGCGCGACGCCGGGTTGGCCGGCCGCTTCGTGACCGTGACGCTCGCCGCGGGCGTCTTGACCTCCGTCCTCGGCTTCGTGCAATTCGGTTACCGTCACCTGAACGGCGGATTCGACGAGCCGCTGCAGGGGATCTTCTCGACCGCGATGACGAGCGGCAACGTGCTCACCACGCTCGCGGTGGCGGCACTGGCGTTCGTGCTGTTCGCGCGCCCGAGCGCGCGCAATCCCTGGTTCGATCGCGCGGCCCTCGCGACGTTTTTCGTCGCGCTCGCGCTGACCTTTCGCCGGGGATCCTACCTGGGCTGGGCCGCCGGTTCGCTCGCCCTGGTGGGCCTCAAGCGCGCGCGCTGGCTCGTGGTCGTGCCGCTGGTGGCGGCGCTCGCGCTCGCGCTCGGTCCGCACGAGGCGCGCCGGCGGGCCCTGACGATCGCCCACCCGGTCGACGACACGAGCACGGGCCGGATTTCGCTCTGGAAGTCGGGCCTGGCCGCGTTTCACGACCGCCCGGTGAGCGGTTGGGGGTTGCAGGACGGTTGGACGCTGATCGAGCGCTATCGGCGGCCGGACGCCACGTTCCATGCCGGGCACTTCCACAACGACTGGGTGCAGATCGCGGTTTCCACCGGCGCCCTCGGCCTCGTCGCATACGGCGCGTGGATGGTGCTCGCCGGCTGGCTCGCGTGGCAGGCGTTCCGGAGGACGCGCAGTCCCCTGGCGGCCGCCGGACTCGCGGCGTGGATCAGCTTCCAGGTCTACGGCCTGTTCGACTGGAGCTTCGGCGACGCCGAAGTGGCGAACCAGTTATTTGTCTGGGTCGGCCTCGCGCTCGCCGCCGGGGCCGCGTTGACCCCTCGCGGGGCCTCTGCTACCTTGACTTCTGAAGCGGTCCCGCCCGCGCACTCATCCTGACCCCGGAGGATTCACCCCGTGTTCTTCGACGTGATCCTGCCCGGCGTCCTGCTGCTGGGCATCCTGGTGTTCCTCCACGAAGCCGGACATTTCGTCGTCGCCAAGATGCTCAAGGTCCCGGTCTATCGCTTCTCGCTCGGCTTCGGTCCCGCCCTCTTGCGGGTTCGCCGCGGAGAGACCACATACCAGGTCTCCGCCTTGCCGCTCGGCGGTTATGTCTCCATGGCCGAGGAGCGCAAGAACGCCGACGGGCAGGACGAACTGGTCGACCGCTTCAGCGAGCAACCCTGGTGGAAGCGCGTCGTGATCGCGCTCGCGGGGCCCGGTGCGAACTTCATCACCGGCTTTCTGGCGTTGATCGTGACCTCGCTCGTCGGGGTCTCCGTGCCCGACTACGACGCGGTGCTCGGTCCGATCCCCGTGAGCGCCCCGGCGACGCACTACGGCCTGGTCGAGGGCGCGCGGATTGCCGCGGTCGAAGGCGAGGCGGTGACGTCGTTCCAGGACATGCTCGCGCGCGCGGGCCAGGTTCCGGCGTCTCAGCCACTCAAGCTCTCGGTCGTGTCCCCGGCCGGGCCGGTCGCCGCCGTGACCGTGCCCGCCGCCGAGCGCGCAAAAGTGTTCGACGATCTCGTGCCCCCCGAAGCCGACGCGGTGATCGGGAGCGTGGTCGTCGGGACGCCGGCCTACCTGTCGGGTCTCCAGGTCGGCGATCGCGTGCTCGCGATCGATGGTCGCCCGGTCGTCCGCTGGCGCTCGCTCACTGAGGTCGTCAGCCGCAGCCCGGGCAAGACCCTCGACTTCCTGGTGGCCCGCGGCGATCGCGAGTTCCACGCCCCGATCACGCCTCAGGGGCCGCCCACGCCCGATGCCTGGGTGGGTGGGCGCATCGGCGTCGAGGCGCCACGAGGCCGCACCTACCTGGTGCGCTCGACGTTCGGCGAGGCGCTGTCGACGGCGTTCCCGATGTCGATGGCGATCTCCCGGCAGACGTTCGAGGGCCTGTTCGCCGTGATCACCCGACCGGTGCAGTCGGCATCCTCGCTCGGCGGCCCGCAGATGATCATGCAGATCGCCGGCGCGAACGCGAAGCGCGGGACGGGCGACTTCATCTACATCCTGGCGGTGATCAGCTTCGCGATCATGGCGTTCAACCTGCTGCCCCTGCCTGTGCTCGACGGTGGGCACGTGTTCCTCGCCGCGATCGAGGCGATCCGCCGCCGGCCTCCGTCGGAGTGGTTCACGATGGTCTACCAGCGGATCGGCCTGGTGCTGATCGGCGGCTTCTTCGTGTTCGTCCTCTACAATGATCTCTCCCGTTCCCTCCAGCACCGGGCCGCCGTGCAGCGAAACAGCCACGCGCCTCAGGGGCAAGTTTCGCCGGCGCGCTAGCGGAATGAAGCGCCGCGCAGGGATCGCGCTGGCCGTGCTCGTGCTCGCCCTGCTTCCAGGGCGGGCCTTCGCCATCGACGAGCAGTTACTCGGGGCGCTCAAGCGCGTGCAGTCGGTGCGCATCGAGGGCAACTCCGCAATCAAGGACGGCGCGATCCGCAAGGTGATCAAGACCGGCGCCGGCTCGTTCCTCGGGTTGCGCAGCCTGCCCTTGTACCGACCCGACTTCCTCCAGTCCGACGCCCTGACCATCCAGAACCTCTACGCCCGCCACGGCTTTCTATCGGCGACCGTGGCCGCGCAGGCCGACTCGGGGAATCAGCCGAACCGCGTGATCGTGACCTACCATGTGCATGAAGGCCCGCAGGCGCTCGTCGGGGCGGTGACGTTCGACACGACGGATGCCGTTCCGCCCTCCGCGGTCCGGGGAGCGATCCGACTGCGCACGGGCCGGCCCTACGATCCAGTGCAGGTGGTCCTCGACCGCGGGGCCGTGGCAGGGGTCTACGCCGATCACGGACATTTCCCGACGGTCACGACCCGCATCGGCGGCGATTCCCTGAGCGTGGCGGTGCATTTCGGGATCGTCGCGGGGCCCGCTTACCACGTCCGCGACGTCGCGATCGCCGGCGTGAAGGAGGTCGACACCGTGACGGTCCGGCGCGAGCTGCTGCTGGGGCCCGGGGACCGCTTTCAGCGCGACCGCCTGATCAAGAGCAGCGAGCGCCTGTACGACTCCGGGCTGTTCAATTCGGTGGAGATCGAGCCCTTGCGCGCAGATACGCTGCGCGGAGAGCTCGACATCACGGTGCGCGTGCGCGAGCGCAAGCCGCGCTGGGTCGAGGCTGGCATCGGGGCCGGATCGTCCGAGCATCCGAGCCTGTCCGCGGAGTGGGGCAACCGGAACCTGTGGGGGCTGGGGCGCGCCGTGACCGCTGATTTGACCTACGGCTACAACCGGCCCCAAGTCTATCGCTTCCGGGGGGCGCTCGCGTACACCGAGCCGTGGCTGCTCGGACTGCGCGTGAAGGGCCGCGTCGTGCCGTCGTTCGAGCGCGGCTTCGCGGACTTCGGAGGCGTCACCTACGTGCAGCAGGCGTGGGGGCTTTCGTTCGGCCTGTCGCGCGACTTCACGTTCTCGCACTCCCACATGTCGCTCACGCTCGACAATACGTGGACCCAGGCGGCCGAGCGTTTCAAGGGACGGGACCGCGTATTTCCCGACACCGCGCTGGCGGCCCCCTACGTGCGCCGCTGGACGCTGGCCTACGACCAGG
>JBDTYW010000153.1:0-5718 GCA_040005445.1 Candidatus Eiseniibacteriota bacterium | reverse complement strand
AGCGCGAGGAGCTCGTCGCCCTCGCCGCACGTGGGAACGAGCACCGACGCCGTGGAGGCCAAGGGCCGCAGCTCGCGGGCCGGGCGTGGCGACATGCGGAGGCCGGACTCGATCTTCACCCCCATGCGCCTCCCTCCCTAGACGGGCTCCCGTCGACGCCGGTGAAACCTACGGGCCCGGGACTCCGACCACCGGAGTGCCCGGCGGGAACGAAACCCGGCCTGCGCTGTCGACCGCGGTCACCGTGACACCATACGCGATCCCGGGCGTCAACCCGGACACGGTGTCCGGGCTTGCGAGCGTCGAGCCATCCCTGGGCGGCTCGCTGCCGTTCTGCGCCTCGAGGCGCACCAGGTAGAGCTGGACGTCGGGCTCGGGACTGGCGACGAACGAGATCCGGAGCGCGGCCGACAGCGGGGCGACGGTCAGGCCGGTCGGCGCCGAGGGGCCGAACCGATCCGACCGGATGAGATTGCTCTCCGCCGGGAGGCTCGCAAGCCCCGCGCCGGTGATCGCGCGCACGCGGTAGGCGGCCCGCTCCCCGTCGCCGATCGTGTTGTCGAGGTAGGTCGTATCCCGCACGAGGGCGGGCCCGACCGATACGAAATCGCTCTCGGTGGAGCGGCGGCGCTCGACGATCCAGCCATCGACCACGGCGCGGTCCCCTGCTGACGCGCGCCAGGTCAGGAGCACGTCCCCGCCGAGCGTCAGGCCGACGCGCAGGTCGGACGGTACGGGAAGCCGGTCCGCGGCCTGGTAGGGAGCCCGCGGCTCGACACTATGCCCGCAGCCTGCGGCCGCGGCCCAGGCCCCCAGCCCGAGCAGGCTCCATCGGGCGGCGCGTCCGCGCATGCGAAAAGTCATCGCGTCCGCGCCACGCCGAACTTCCACATCCATCCCCGCGGCACGTTCGCGCCCGCGACGGAGCGCCACGCGTTCGCGGAAATGCGCAGGCCAGAGACCGGCGCGTACGCCGCTCCCGGGCCCACCATGGTCAGGCGCGAGGAGGCGGTCTGCGGGTCGAACGCGGCGCCCGCGCCGGCGGCATCGGAAATGTTGCCGAACACCCCGTGGCCGCGCGCGTCACCGATCAGCTGCAGCGTGCGCGTCAGGTTGAGCCCCGCCTGCACCGCGTACGGCCACTCGTCGCGCTCCGGACCGCCGCGCTTCAGGATCCCGATCTCGCCCGTGACGTACCCGACGCGGTTGCCCGAGCCGACATGCAGGTTGGCGCCCGCGTCGGTGTGCCCCGAGCCGAGGCTCGGGTAGTCGGCCGCGTCGTAGCCCATCGGGAAGCGGCCCTCGACCGAGACCGCCCAGAGGATCGATCCCGCGCGGAAGCCGCGCTTGAGCTGGAGGCGGGCGTCGGCGGGACCGTTCGTCCGAAAGATGGTCGCCGGCTCGAGCGCGCGCGCGCTGCGCCAGGTCACGTCGCCCTCGATGCCGAACCCGCGGCCGAGCCCGGCCTCGCCGTAGAGGTGAAGACCGAAATCGCGGTACGTCGTGCGCGGACTGCCGGGCCCCAGGCGCTCGAACGGAGCCGGCGAACCGGCGGCGTCGTAACGAAGATCGGTCGAGGCGTAGGTGGTTGACAGCTCGACGTAGTTCAGCCCGCGCGCCGGCACCCAGGCGCCGCCCGCATGCGTGGCCGTGGCCGCGAGCAGGCACCAGGCGCCCGCCGCCAGGCCGGAGAGCCCGGCCCCGCCCCGCGATCGGCGGCCCGGCCTCAGCAGCACCCGCCCCCCGCGTAGTGCCACGTCGGCTCGGTCACGACCAGTTCCTCGCTGCCGAGCGCGCGGAACCAGCGCGCGGTCTTCCGGCAGATGCCGAGCGGGATGTCGCGCGTCACGACGTGCCCCGCGCCGTCGTCGAACATCGGCTCGTCGCCGACGTAGATCACGGTCTCCCCGGCGAAGACGCACGGGCCGTCGGCCGCCACCGGCGACTTCACGGCGACCATCTCGACGCTCTCGAGCAGGAGATCGCGCTCGATCCCGAAGCGGCGGCGATCCAGCACGCGATACGGGCGGCGTCCGCGAATCTCCACGGTGCCGAAGCCGGCTTTCGTGAGGCGCGCGACGTACTCGTCGAGCGTGACGGCGCCGGAGAGACACTCGGCCCGCAAGCGGTCGTCCGCGCGCAGGTGATCGGGGATCGGCTGCTCGCTGATCGGGTCGGAGATCACGAGCCGGCCGCCGGGCTTGAGCACCCGGTGCGCTTCCGAGAGCGCGAGATCGAGGTCCTCGGCCCGGAAGATGTTGAACAGGCAGTTCTGCGCCACGAGGTCGACGCGCGCATCCGGAAGCGGCAACGCGAGCGCATCCCCCTCGCGCAGGTCGACGAAGCCGGAGCGGAACCACGGGTTCGTCGTCTCGGCCAGCGCGAAGTTCAAGCGCGCGCGCTCGATCATCTCGGGGACCGAGTCCACGGCGATCACCGAGGCCGGGCGTCTCGTGACGCAGGCGAACTGGAGCGCCTCGAGGCCGCTGCCGACGCCGATGTACAGCACGTCGAGGTCCGGGGCGAGGTCCTGAAGGTGCACCGTCGTGCCGCAACCGTAGTTCATCGCCTCCATCTCGGCGGGAATCACGAGCCCGGGAAGCTGGAAGCGCGGGCCCGGCGCACAGCAGAGGGCAGGCTGGGGGGTCAACGCGGCTGCCGTGTACAGCTCCCGCGTGGCGTCGAGATAACTCATGCTGGAATCCTCCGAAGGAGCAGGAACGCGGCGGCGGAGAGCGCGGCGCCAAGCGGAAGCGTGAGGCCCCAGGCGAGCGCCACCGAGCGCAGGGCCGCCCAGTGCGCCCGCCCCTGGCGCGCGCCCGTTCCAGCCATGGAGCCCACCGCAACATGCGTCATGGAGACCGGAAACGCCAGCCACGACGCGCCGATGACCAGTCCCGCGGTGACCAGGTTCGCGGCAGCGCCCTGTCCGGGACCGAGGGAGACGAGATCGAAACTCATCGTGCGCGCGACGCGGCCCGCGCCCCACCAGCCGCCGAGCGCGATCGCGAGCGCGATCGCAAGCGAGCCGTAGGCGGACGGAATCGCCGATCCCGCGAGCAGCAGCGCGGCGATCTTGGGCGTGTCGTTCAAGCCGCGCGAGAAACTGACCAGCCCGCCGCTGAACGCGTGGATCGCGTCCCGCGCGCGGACCGGGTCGATGCCGGCGAGGCGCGTCGCCCGATGCGTCCGGCAGGCCTCGGCCGAGGCGACCACGAACTGCGGCGCACCCATCGTTCGCAAGGAGACTGCCGCCGCTCCCCCGACGGTCGCGACGACCGGCGCGGCGACGCACAGGCAGACCTCGCGCGTGCGCGCCGCGCGCGCGGCGATTCGCCGGGCCGCCGGATAGAGCACCGACGCGACGAGGAACGCGATCGCGGGGCTGAGCAGCAGCGGCAGCACGAAGCGCTGCGCGAGCACGCCGTAGTGGAGTCTCCCCGCGCTCGCGATCATGCCGGCCCCGACCAGGCCGCCCAGCAGCGCGTGCGTCGTCGACACGGGGAAGCCGAGGCGCGAGGCGAGCAGCACGGTCGCGGCGGCCCCGATCCCGACCGCACCGAGGAACGCCCCCGGCGCGTCGAACGACGCCGGCAGGAGGCCCGCGCCCGCGAACGATCGGCTGAGCGCCGATCCCAGGACGAGCGCGGTCAGCGAGCCCAGGAGCGTCGCGATCGTCGCCCAGGCGAGGGCGCGCCGATAGGACATCGAGCCGCTCCCCAGCAGGGTCGCGACCCCCTTGAAGTTGTCGTTGGCCCCGTTCGCCATGCCGAGCAGCAGGGCGGCGGCGGCGGCGAATCCGATCATATCCGCGATCTCCGATCTAGTCCGGCTTGTAGTGCTCCTCGAACGCCTTCAGGAGCCGGTGACGTTGATCGGGGACGAGGTCGCCTGGCGGTAGGGCTCGAAGCGCGATGAAGGTGAGTCGGAGCTGGTGGACATAGGCGCGGCAGCCCCGGCACATGGCGAGGTGCATTCGGACCGCCCACCGGCGTCGAATCGCAAGCCTCCGCTCGAGGAAGTCTGCGGCAAGGTGCGTGATCTCGTGACAGCTCCAAATCATGGCGTGACTCTCCTCCGTCCTGGCACCGCAGGCTTGGAACGGCCGTAGTCGTCGAGGGCCCGGCGAATCAAAGAGCGCCCGCGAAACAACAGCACTCGGAGGTTGGTCTCCGAGACGTCGAGAATGTTACAGGCCTCCTGCGTATCGAGCCCCTCGACATCCCGCAGCAGCACCGCGGCACGCTGCGCCTCAGGGAGTCGGCCCAGCGCGGACTCCACCATGCCGAGCGCCTCCCGGGTCAACATGGCAGCCTCGGGATCCTCGAAACCCCACGGGGCGGGCCGGATCTGCCAGCGCCCCCGGTCGCCGATCCCGGGCTCCCGGTCCCGTCCATCCATGCCCCGGCTGAATCCCGCGTCGATCTCGATCTGGCCCTGGTGACGGCTCTCGCGCACGGCGACGGTTCGCGCGCGCCGGACGAGGATGGAGAAGATCCACGAGCGCAGCGGGGCTCGCCCCTCGAACCCTCCGAGACCCCGGATCACGGCCATCCAGGTGTCCTGCACGGCTTCCTGCGCGATTTCGGGTCTCGAGCAGAACGATCGCGCGAGGGCCAGCATGCGCCCGTTCAGCTCGTCGACGAGTCGCGCGAACGCTGCGGCGTCCCCGCGCCGAAGCCGGGCAACGAATCGCGGGTCGTCGATGGATGGCCCGTCTTTCCCATCCGGCCCGGAGGGAGAGTCTTCACCTGATTCGGACATTCGGTCTCCCCGAGTTCCTATTCGTCACGCGATCGGTCGATCCTCCGTAACATCTTGTACGTGCGAGGGACTTACCCGGTGAACACATTCTTGCGGCGGAGGCGGGGGAGCGTCCCGTTCGCGGCCACGCAAGCGGAAGCACCGGAAGGAGATCACACAGACCATGAAACCGAATTTTCTGAAGGCGCTTGGCGCCGGAATCGCCGGAACCCTGGCCATGACCGCGGTGATGTGGATGGCCCCTCGCATGGGCATGCCTCCCATGGACATCGGGCACATGCTGGGATCCGTCATGGGCGGCAACGACGCCCTCGGCTGGACCGCCCACTTCATGATCGGCATCCTGCTCGCAGTGGTCTATGCAGCGGCATTTGCGGGCCGATTGCCCGGCGCGCCCGTCTTGCGAGGCGTCGCCTACAGCCTGGGCCCATGGCTCATGGCCCAACTCGTCGTCATGCCCATGATGGGCATGGGCCTGTTCAGCGGCTCCATGATGATGGCGGCGGGCAGCCTGGTCGGCCACGTCGTTTACGGCGCCGTGCTCGGCGGCGTCTATGGACGGGTGGCAGGCGTCACCACGCCGGCCCACGCCGTTCCCGCTTGACGCGACACGCCTCAAGTACGTAGCTCGATCAGGATCCGGGGAGCCCACCCGCTCCCCGGATCACCCCTTGGCGACTGTGCCGGACAGCTCAGGAGACATTGTGCCCGAGAGTGCTTCGAAGCAAGCTGTCGTCGTTCCAGGGGCCCCGGCCCGGGCGCCTCGCCCGCCGCGCGTCCGAACGCTGAGCGCGCGCCGGTCGCCGCTCGCCTCGCCCGTCGCCCAGCTCGCGGCGCTCGAGGCCGAGGCCGGAGCCGCCGCCGGAACGGCCAGCGTCATGGCCTTCCGGTCGCGCCTCGACGCGGCGGGCTGGCCCGAGCTCCACGCGAGCGCGCTCGAGATCCTCCAGCTCA
>JBDTYW010000152.1:0-5842 GCA_040005445.1 Candidatus Eiseniibacteriota bacterium | reverse complement strand
GCCGGATGGGCAGTTGACAGATTGTGGTCGGCGGGAGCACGATGGCTCGCCGGTCCGGCACCCGGACTCGCACATCCGATCCTCCTCCTGCCCCGAGGTCAGGCTCGCCCTCATGAATCCAGACAACTCGTCCTATTCCATGCCCCGGACGGCCCCTCGATCGATTCGCCCGGCCCTCTTGTTGGTCGCGCTCCTGGCTGCGACGGGTTGCCAGCCTTCCCGGTCGACCGGGACCGCGACCTCTGCGGCCGGCGCCGGGGCTCCCGCGACCATCGACGTCGTGGCCGTGAGGCCCTCGCTCGACTCGGGCGACCTGTTCCTGACGTTTCTCGAGCCGGCCGTGGACGCCCCGGTGATCGCGCGCTCGGACGGCATCGTCCAGAGCGTGCTGGCGCGCGAGGGACAGCGGGTCGCCCGGGGACAGGCGCTCGCCCGCCTCGATGCCGAGGAGCAGCGCCTCGAGGTCGAGTACGTGGGGGCGCTCGCGGCCCAGGCCAAGGCAGAGCTCGAACGCGCCGAAAAGGGCGCCCAGGGGCAGTGGATCTCGCGCCAGACGCTCGACGCGGCGCGCGCCAAGGCGGCGGCGACGCGCGCCGACCTCGAACTCGCCCAGCTCGCGCTCGAGCGCCGCACGTTGCGCGCGCCGGTGGGCGGAATCGTCTGGCAAGTGCGCGCCGAGGCCCACCGCCCGGTCAAGACCTCGGACGTCCTGTTCCGGGTGACCGAGCCCGGACGCCTGCGCGCCGAACTGTTCCTGCCGGCGGCGCTTCGCGCGCGCGTCCACGCGGGCGACGCGGCGACGTTCGTGCCGGTGAGCGATGCCGGCCGCGCGCCGGTTCCGGGCAGGATCGCGCTCGTGAGCCCGATCGTCGACCCGGCGACGGCGCGCTTCCGGGTCGTGATCGAGACCCAACAGGCGCCCGAGGGCCTTGCCGGAACCAGCGTGCGCGTTCGACTGGCCACAGCCGGCGACTCGACGGGCATGAACGCGGGTGGGGCGCTCCTGCCCCGGGGCGCGCTGCTCGAGCGCGACGGCGGTCGCCTGTACGTGTGGCGAGTCGCCGATCGCCGGGCCGTGCGCGTGCCGGTCGAGTTGGGCGCGAGTCGGCCCGACGGCTACGAAGTCCTCAACGGGCTGGCCCCGGGCGACCTGGTGTGTGCCGCCGGCTCGCCGGTGCCCGGCGGAGCCACGAACCTCACCCCGCGCCTCGTCGACGCCGCGGTGAACGGGCGCTGAGCCGGGCTCCGGGACCATGGCCCAGGAGCGCGCTTATCCCCGGTTTCGGCGCGACCTCGTCGTGCGCCGCGTGGTCGAGGCGGGCGAATCCGCCTGGACCGTGCACGACCCCATGCGCAATACCTACTACCGTCACGATGCCCTGACGCACGACGTGTGTGAGTTGCTCGACGGCGAGCGCGGACCGTCGGCGACGCAGGCCGAGCTCGAGCGCCAATACCCGCAGTTCGGCTTCCCGCCCGAGTGGATCGACGAGCTGGTGGGCGAGCTCAAGCGCGGCGGCTTCCTCGAGGACACGTTCAAGCTCAACGAGATGCAGCGCGCGCGGGCGCGCGAGGCGCGCCGCAAGTTCGCGCCCGAATCGCTCAAGAACATCTTCAACATCCAGTTCGGCGTGATCGACCCGACCGCCGTGTTCCGCATCGTCTATCCGGTCGCGCGTGTGCTGTTCACGCGCTGGTTCGTCGTGGGCGCGGTGTTCGCATTCTTCGCCGCGTGCGGGATGGTATGGGAGCGGCGGGACGCGCTGAGCGCGGGGCTCTCCGCGATCTTCACCCTGCAGAACTCGAACTGGATGGGGCTCGCGATCCTGTGGCTCGTCCTGTTCGGGATCGTGGTGGCGCATGAGTTCGGGCACGGCCTTTCGTGCATGCACATGGGCGGGCAGCCGCGCCGGCTCGGCTTCATGCTGTTCTACCTGATGCCCGGGATGTTCTGCGACGTGTCGGACATCTATTTCTTCGAGAAGCGCTGGCAGCGCGCGGCCGTCGCGCTTGCAGGCGGTTACGTGGAACTCCTGTGCTTCACCGCCGGCACGTTCATTTGGGTCGCGACGCCGCCGGACCTGCTGCTTCACGATTTGGCGTTCCGCGTCCTGCTGTTTTCCGGGCTGACCGGCCTGGTGTTCAACTACAACCCCCTGATCAAGCTCGACGGCTACTACGTGCTCATGAGCTGGCTCGACATCCCGGACCTGCGCGAGCGCTCCTTCAAGTACGTGGGTGACCTGTTTCGCCGCCATGTGCTGCGGCTCGCGGTCACACCCGAGCGCCTGACCCGCTACGAGCGCCGCGCGCTGACGATCTACGGCCTGCTGGCGCTGACCTACTCGGCGTTCTACTCGGTGATCGTGCTCTTGTTCATGCGCAGGATCCTGGTCGGCAATTTCCGGGAGGCCGGGTTCGTCGTGTTCGCGGGGCTGTTCCTGTACACGACCCGTAACTGGTGGGCGAAGCTGGCGCAGGGCGCGCGCTATCTCGCGCTCGAGAAGGGCGGGTTCGCCCGCCGCCACGTGGCGCTCGCCGTCAGCGGCGCGGTGCTGCTCGTGCTCGTGGTGCTGGTTCCGTTGCCGCATCACGTCACCGTGCAGGCCGTGCTCGACGCGACCGACCGCCGCACGGTGATCGCCCCGTTCGATGGGCGCGTCGAGGACGTGCTGGTGCAGGGCGGCGCGGCGGTCGAGCCGGGCATGGTGCTGGCCGTCGTGCGGGCGGACGGGCAGGGCGGCGTGGCGCGCGCCGAGGGCGCCATGGTCCAGCGGGGCGAAGCGGTGCTCGCCCGTGCGCTGAGCGCGCCATGGGCCCGCGCCGGCGACCCGGGCACCGATCCCACGACCGACGCGCTCGCCGACCTGCCCGAGCTGCGCGCGCGGGCCGCCGGGGCGCGCGAGCAGGCGGCGCGGGGCTTCGTCGCGGCGGCGGGTCCGGGGCGCGTCCTCGCGCTCGAGCCGGCGGCGTGGATCGGCCGGCACGTCGAAGCCGGGGACTCGCTGTTCGACGTCGGCCGCGCGGACTCACTCGACGTGCTGCTGGTGGCGAGCGAGCGGGACGCCGCTGATCTCGGCGTCGACCGCCGTGCGAACGTGCGCCTGTTCGCCGATCCGGGCCGGCGCGTGGACTTCCGCGTGCGCGTCGTGGATTCGTCGCCGCTCGAGGGTGCCGCGCTCGCGCAGCCGACCGCGGAGCTGGTGAATGCCGAGCGCGGAGTGCGCCGCTTCGTCGCGCGTGGCCGCATCGCGAATCCCCGGGGCGACCTGCGCCCCGGCATGACGGGACGCGCCCGCATCGACGCCCCGTCCCTCAACCTCCTTCAGCGCGCGGCGCGCTTCTACGCCCGCATCGTGCGCGCGGACTTCTGGCTGTGAGCGAAACCCCGAACGAAGTCGTCGCCCGCCTCGAAGCCGAGAAGGCGCACCTCCAGGCCGCGCTCGACCAGTCGTACGCGCAGCTCTCCGAAGTCACCAGCCGCGTGCTTGCCATGAGCGAAGCCGCCACCAGCCTGGTCGAGACCCACGACGCTAGTTCGGCCTCGGTCGCGGTGCTCGACGTGGCGGTCCGCTCCGTGCTCGCCCGCGCCGGATGCGTCTTCCTGTCCCACGGCGGCGGGGAGTTCGAGCTCGCAGCCGCCACCGGCCTCGACCAGGAGCAACAGGACACGATCGCCGCCAGCCTGCCCGACCTCGCGATCTGCAACCTGGCCGAGAACGAGGGCCGGACGTTCGACGTGGCGGAGGCGGAAGCCGACGAGGCGTTCCGTGAGTGGCGCGCGGAGACCCTCGCCGCCGATCCCGGGGCGGACGTGCACCCGCGCCTCGGCCTGTTCGTCCCGTTGATGCTCGGGGAGCGTGCGGTGGCCGTGCTGGTGCTCGGCCCGCGGGCCGGCGGAACGGGCTACGACGAGAGCGACCGCCTGTTCCTCGAGCATGTCGCCGACGACGGCGCGCTCGCGATCGACCGCGCGCTGCTGTTCGCCCAGAACCAGGACCGCCTCGAGGATCTCGATGCGCTCCTGCGCGTCAGCCGCGAGCTCGCCTCCACGCTCGATCTCGACCACGTCCTGATCACCGCGGTGAATCTCACCGGGGCGATCGTCGCCCGGCAGCGCGCGGTCCTCGCGCTCTACGACGGCGGCAAGCTCAAGATCCGCGCGGTCAACGACTTCAATCGGGTGGACCCCAACACGGCGGAGAAGCTCGGGCTCGAGAAGCTGCTCGAGTGGCTCTCGTACCGCAAGCCGGACGCGCTGCTCGCCCGGCTCTCGGAGGTCGAGGCGAACGAGGCGCACGAGGGCCGCGACGTCCTGCTCGAGTACTTCAAGGGCGAGATGCGGTCGTGCTACGCCCTCGGCCTGCGCGACGATCAGGGCCCGGTCGGCATCCTGCTGCTCGAAGCCTACGAAGAGAACGCGTTCGCCGCCGGCAGCGACCGCGAGGCCCTCGGTGTGCTCACCGGGCAACTCTCGGTCGCGATCCGCAATGCCGAGCTCTACCGGCAGCTCCCGATGGTCAGCGCCCTCGCGCCGCTCGCCGAACGCCGGCGGCGCCGGCAGCGCCTCGATCCGGCGCGGCGCCGCAACCTGCTGATCGGCGGCGCGATCGCCCTGCTCGCGGTGACCGTCGTCCCGTGGCCCGCGGCGATCGGCGGCGACGGCCAGGTCCTGCCCGCGAGCGAGATCGCGGTGCGCGTGGGTGTGGCCGGGATCGTGCGTAGCGTCGAGACCCATGCCGGCGAGTTCGTGGTCGCCGGCCAGCGCCTCGCGACGCTCGAGCCCGAAGGTCTCGCCGAGCGCCTGGGAGCCCTGCGCGCCGAGGCGGACCGCAACCAGGCCCGCGGCGCGAGCGCCGGCGGCGCCGCCGACGCCGACGCGCGCCGGCTCGCCGAGCTCGACCGCGAGGGGACGCTGGCGCGCCTCTCCTCGGCCGAGACCGACCAGTCCCGCGCCCAAGTCGTCGCCCCACATTCCGGCTACGTGCTCACGCCCGACCTCGCGGCGCTCGAGGGCCGGCGGCTCGCCACCGGGGACGTGTTCTGCCAGGTCTCGCGCATCGACACGATGCGCGTCGAGGTCGGCGTCTCCGAGGCCGACGTGGCCCGGATCCAGCCCGGGCAAGCCATCCGCCTGAAGGTCCTCGGCTACCCCGACCGGCAATTCCGCGGACGGGTGACCGAGGTCTCGTGGCTGGGCGAGCCGACCCACCCCGGCCAGCCCGCCGTGTTCAAGGTCATGGGCTGGGTCGCCAATCCCGGATCGGCGCTGCGCTCGGGCATGACCGGCCGGGCCCGGGTCGACGTGCCGGCGGACACCTTGCTGGCGCGCTGGACCCGGGGCGTTTGGCGCTGGCTCCGGATGGGATTCTGGATGTAGCATGCAGGCGCCCCGACGAAGTGGGATTCCCCACGACTTTCCTCGGGTGCTGGGGAATACCCCGGGTTTCCACACTTCATGGAACCCGGCATTCGTCTCACCCGGCGCGCAAATCCGCCGCTTTTGCTGGGCTTTTGCCGCATCAGCCGAGAATCCACGCGACTGGCACGCCCGATGCGTATGTGAGTCCGTGAATCCCGGTTGCACCCTCCCGATGGGAGGCCGGTAGATTCGCCACGAACCCCAAAGAGGAGGCTAGGAACATGTCGAAGAAACTGACACCCAAGGTGGCCCCGAAGGCCAAGACCACGACCAGCGCGAAGATCACGGGCAAGGGTAACGTCGCGACGTCGCGTGGCTCGCTCGCCACCTCGCGCGGCACCGTCGCCACCTCGCGTGGCTCGCTCGCCACCTCGCGCGGCACGGTTGCCACCTCGCGCGGCACGGTTGCCACCTCGCGCG
>JBDTYW010000151.1:0-5857 GCA_040005445.1 Candidatus Eiseniibacteriota bacterium | reverse complement strand
CGCGCGGCGAGACCTGCTGGCGGCCGAAGTCGTCGATGATGAACAGGCCGCCGTTGGCCTTCACCTGCAGCGGGGCTTCGTAGAACTTGGAGACCTCGTCGAAGCGCAGGTCGAGCATGTTGAGCGTCAGTTCGCCGCCGACCTCGACCACCGGGCGACGGCAGAACACCCAGCGCTGGTCATAGCTCGACGTGCCCTGCGTGATATCCGCGTCGCCCGCGCCGCGGGGCTTGGGCACGTCGATCGGCACGTGGTGCACAATGTCGAAGATCTTGACCACCTGGTTGCCGACGGTGATCGCGTACGGAACGTAGATGCCACCGTGCATCAGCTCGGCGAGGCTCTCGGCGATCGAGGTCTTGCCGTTGCCCGGGTCGCCGAACAGGAAGATCGACTTGCCCGAGTTCACGGCCGGGCCGAGCTGCTCGAAGATGTTCTGCGGGATCACGAGATGGGTGAACGCGGCATCGATCTCGGAGCGGCGCACCACGAGGTTGCGCACGGTCTGGCGCGAGCACATCGCGAGGTAGGCCTCGATCGTGACCGGGGCGGGGCCCGCGTAGGAGCTCTGTTCCATCATCTCGCGGGCGCGCTTGCGCCCTTCGTCCGTGAGGGCGTAGGTGTAGACGCCCTCGGAGATGCCGGCGCCCTTCTTGATCTCGCACAGCTTCTCGTCCTTGAGGAACCTCAGGATCGGCTGGATCACCGCCTGGAACGGCAACTTCATGCGGTTCGCCAGGTCGTATCCGGCCAGAACGCCGCCGTAGTAGAGGTGCTTCATGGCGAGATCGACCAGAAATTCCTCGCTGATCCCGGTCTCGGCGGTGGACTTGGGCGGCAGCGGGGCGGTCTCGATGAACTGCTCGAACGCGCCGTGGCGCAAGTAGTTGAGCTTGACGAGGTTATCCCCGAGGCGACCGCCGGCCTCGCGTTGCAGGTCAAGCGCCTCCTGCAGTTGCGATTCCGTCACAAGGTTCGCGTCGACAAGCATTTTGCCGATCTTGGATTCCATGCTCTCCTCGCCGTTCGGGCCCGCGTAGTGGTTTCCGGCTCGGCGCTACTTTGCAATATCCGAGCCAGCCTCGGCGCCCGAGACCGACATTAGACCATAGCCGGGGTCCAGGAAGGCCTTCCGAATCTCGGACAGGGGCGCGCGGCCCAGGTCGAGCAGATGGTCGTGAAAATCTCCGAGAACGAACCGATCGCCCATGCGGGCCTGGACCTCGCCGCGCAACTTCTGGATCTCCCACTTCCCGAGCGTGTACACGAGATAGGTCGGGTCCGACGTCCCGCGGCGAGCCTCACGCTCGGCGTTGACGCGCGCCATGTACGCTTCCTTCTGGAAGAACTCCGTCCCCAGGTCCTGCGTCCACCCGTTGCAGTGCATCTCGATGCCGACGATGTAGCGCCCGATGCGCTGGAGCGCCAGGTTGAGCATGGCCATCTCGTAGCGCGGATCGCCGCCGCCATAGCCCTGCTCGATCGCCATCTCCTCGCAGTAGTGCGCCCAGCCCTCCGAGTTCGATCCCGATCCCATCAGCGTGCGCACCAGGGAAGGAACGTGCTTGAGGTGCATGAACTGGTAGTAGTGGCCGGGGAACGCCTCGTGGATCGAGACGATCTCGAGCTGCCAGGGATTGAAGAAGCCCAGGTGCTCCGCCTTCTTGTCGGCCGACCAGCTCGAGTCGACGGGCGTGATGTTGTAGTAGGCCTCGTTCGCGTTCTGCTCGAAGACCCCCGGCGAGTCCATGCTGGCGAACGAGAGACTGCGGTTGAAGATCGGCGTCTCGATCACGTTCAGGTTCTGGTTCACGGGAGGCGTGAGGATCTTCTTGTCCGCGATGAAGCTCCGAATCTTGTCCAGGCCGGCGCGGGCCACGATCAGCAGCGAGTCCTCGGACGGGTGGTGCGTCGCCATCTCGGCGAGCACCTGCTCGGGCGTCTTCGAGGGATCGATCCGTCGCGCCACCTTGACCATGCGGCGGTGATTGTCCGCCAGGGCCGCGTAGCCGCGGGCGAGCAGCGTATCGACGCTTTCGCTCACCATCTCGTCGTCGGCGAGCTTCTCCTGGTAGGCCGCCTTGCCGATGCGAAAATCGCCGTTCGACCGCGGCATCAGGTCGGTTTCGAGCCACTTCGCGTAGCGCTCGACCTCGGCGATCGCGGCCGTGTTGCGGCGCTCGAACGTCGCCCGGAGCGCGGGGCTCCCGGCGTCGGCGACCGCCATCGGCAGCAGGTTCTTGAGGAAGCTCACGAGACCCTGCGCCTGGCCGAGCGCGATCTCGGTGTAGATCTTCGGCGGATTGCGCAGGTTGAGGCGCGCGTCGGCGAACACGCGCGGCACCTCGGCGAGGCGCGCGTTGATCGAAGCCAGGCGCGTGTCGATCGGGGCGAAGTCGCGCTTGACCAGGCTGTACATCCCGCTCGAGACGACGCCCGCGTACGAACTGGGATTGCGCTCCCAAGAGCGGATGGTCTCGAGCTCGAGGCCGACGCCGCGCAGCTTCGCGAGAAAGATCTCGCGGTCGAGGCGACGGTTGGCGGTCAGGCGCTCGGCGGCGATGCCCTGGGCGCGCCCGAGAAACTGGTTCGCCCGCGCGAGTCTTGCGCGCACGGCCGCGCGCGAGGTCGCCTCGAGCCGCGCATCGTAGGCGTGGATCCCGACACCCGTGGCCCACGACGGCCGGTTCGCCAGTTCGCCCGCAAACCACTCGTTGATCACGCGGTCGAAGCGCCGGTCCTCGGCCGACCTGGCGGGCTCGTTTTCGGCCGGCCGGTAGGGCGGGAGCAGCCGGGCCGGCGCCGGGCTTGCCGAAGTCGCGGCCGCGCGTGCAGGCGCGGCGGATCCCGGCAAGAACAGTAGCGCGAGGACCAGGGTCGAGCGGCGGGCGAGGGCAACGGGGGACACGAGACCTCCTCGGGCAGGGCCGGGCAAGCGTGGTCGGGCGGGACACACCAGGCAGGTCGGCGTGTAATAAAGGGTGGCCTCGGGGGCCGGAGGACGCGAGTCTAGGAGGGTCCCCCGGGAGCGTCAAGCCGTCCGCCCGGGGCTTCCCGTCCAGGAGGTGTGCCCATCTTGCGTCCGATCCCCAATCTCCAGCCCTTTCGGGCGATTCTGGCCGCTGCGATCCTGTTTCTGCCGGCGGCCCTGGGGCTGCCCGCCGTCGCGCCGACGCCCGGCTCGGGGGCCGCGTGGGCGGCCGCCGACCCGGATACCGCCCGCGCCCACCGCTACTACCGCCAGGGGCTCGCGTTCTACGGGGAGGGGCGCTTTATCGAGGCGCTCCGCCAGTTCCAGAACTCGACCTTCTTCGATCCCGAGGGCAGCGACGTGCGGTTCGCGCAGGGGCTGTGCCTGCTCAAGCTCGGGGAGCCGGCACAGGCGAAGACACAGTTCGAGCGCGCGCTCGCCCGCGCCCCCGAGCACGCGAGCGCGCACTACAACCTCGGGCTCGCCCTGATCGCGCTGTCCGATTCGACCGGGGCGCGCCAGCACCTGATGCGGGCCTCCGCGCTCGCGCCGGCGACGCCCGGGGTCCATCGCGCGCTGGCCCGGCTGGCCGAGCAGTCGGGGGACCTCTCAGGCGCTGCGAACGAGCTCCGCAACGAGCGGGTCGCGAGCCCCGACAGCGCCAAGACGCACGCCGAGCTCGGTCGCCTGCTCGTCCTGGCCGGCCAGCCCGACAGCGCCCTCGTCGCGCTCGATCGAGCGGTGGCGCTCGATCCGCGGCTGCTCGACGCGCGCATCGAGCAGGCGCGGGCCGACGAGGCGCTCGCCCGCCCGTTCGACGCCGCGGCCGCCTGGGGCGCCGCCGCCGGGCTCGACTCGACGCGCGCCGACCTGCGCGCTGCCGAGGGCGTGGCGCTGTTCAAGGCCGGGCGTGCGGCCGAGGCGACGCCCGCGTTCGAGCGCGCGATGCGGCTCGATGCGCGGGACGCCAAGAGCGCATTCAACCTGGGCGTCGCGTTCGAGGGGTTGAACCGGGAGGAGGAAGCGCTCAACGCGTACCTCGCCGCGAGCGCTCGCGACTCGTCGTATGCGGATCCCTGGCTCAATCGGGGGTCGCTCCTGGCGCGGCTCGGTCGCAAGAGCGAGGCGCGGGGGGCGTTCGAGCACTACCTCGCGCTCGCGCCCGATTCACCGCGCTCGGCGGAGGTCCGGCGCGCGATCGTGGCGCTCAGGGGCCCGGCGCGAAGTCCTCGAAAGAATCGTTAGCGGCAGATCCCGTCGCCGCCGCCCGGCGGCACGAGCGCGCCGAGGAGCGGGCGATAGCCTGAGGGGGCGGGCCCGGATTCGGATTCGCGCGCGGCGGCGATCAACCGGCCGCGTTCGGCGTGCGACATCGCGACCGTCAGCTCGGCCGGCGAGCCATCTTCGCCGCCAGTCCGCGGGACCAGGACCGCAGCCTGCGCCTCGGTGACGCCGAGCGAGAGCGCCGACCAATCGGGCTCGCTCCGGGTCGCCGCCTTCGTCGGCGCGGGCCGGTTCGTGGCCTGCCGCACCTCCCGGTGCGCCGTGGGCACGACGAGATTCCACGACACGCTCGAGCGATCCGACGAAGCGAGCGCCGATGGCGCGGCATCGGCCGCGGCATGCCGGGGCGCGGCATCGCGCACGAGGGCGAACGCGGCGAGTGCGGCGGCGAGCGCGAACAGGCTCACCATGACCATCCACAACTTGCGGGACTCGGGCCGTGCGGCGGCCACGGCGACGGTGGGACGTGCGAGAGGTCGAGCCATGGTGCTCACTCCATGCGATGCGTAGGCGAGAGGTCGACACCCGGTGCGCCGCGCGGGGGCGGCGTCCCGTTGATTGTGCGCCCGGGCGCGCACGCCTCACAAGCCCGATGTCGCCGGGCGCGTCCCGCCGGACACGGCGGGCGGGTCCGGCGGGACACGCGCGCCGGAATCCCTGCGGGGACCAAGGGACAAGCCTGTGCGCGGCAAGGGCTTGCGAATCCGGCACGAGAGGTGATGTAGAGCGGGGGCAAGGCGCCGGATCGAGTATTCGGGCACGGACCCGTCCGGGGAAACGCCCCGGTCGCGGATCGACCGGCGCCGCCACCTCTGCCGAAGGATCGTCCCGATGAACGAACGAGTGGATGCCCCGTCCCGAACGCGCGCGGGTGGGGCGATCGGCCTCGTCCCTGCGGCGGCCCTGCTGGCGCTCGGCCTGGTCGGCGCGGCGTGGATGCTGGGCGCCTATGCGATGGGCTTCGCGAACAGCCGCGCCACGATCACGGTGACCGGATCGGCCCGCAAGACGATTCGCGCCGATCTCGCCACCTGGCGCGGCTCGTTCAACGCGCAGTCACCCCGCATCGAGGAGGCTTATGCCGACCTCGAGGCCTCGGCAATGCGCGTGCGGGCCTACCTCGTGGGCCGGGGCTTCGTGGACTCGGCGCTGGTGTTCTCGCAGGTCTCGACCCAGACGCTGTTCGCCCGCCTGCCGAATGGCATGGAGACCGGGCAGGTCGAGGGCTACCGGCTCATGCAGACGGTCGAGGTGCGCTCGCGGGACGTGCGGCGCATCGAGACGCTCGCGCGCGAGGCCACCGAGTTGATCCGGCAAAGCGTGCGCTTCGAGTCCTACCCGCCCGAGTACCTGGTGAGCGGACTGGCCGATCTCAAGGTCGAGATGCTGGCCGCGGCCACGCGCGACGCGCGCTCGCGCGCCGCCGAGATGGCGAAGAACGCGGGCTCGTCGATCGGCCGGCTGCGCTCCGCACGCATGGGCGTGTTCCAGGTCACGCCCGCGAATTCGACGATGGTCACGGATTACGGCATCAACGACACGTCGTCGATCGACAAGGACATCACCTCGGTGGTATCGGTGAGCTTCGAGATCCGGTGATGC
>JBDTYW010000150.1:0-5858 GCA_040005445.1 Candidatus Eiseniibacteriota bacterium | reverse complement strand
AGCACAGCTGCGACCGGCGTGGCAAACGTCGCCGACATCCCTCCCGCGGCACCGGCCACGAGCAGGGTCTTGCGCTCGGCTGCGGTCAGGTGGAAGGCCTGGGCAAGGATTGAGCCGATCGCGCCCCCGGTCATGATGATCGGGCCCTCCGCGCCAAACGGCCCGCCCGATCCGATCGAGACCGCCGATGCCAGCGGTTTGAGGACGGCAACCTTTGGATCCATCCGCGAGCGGCCGATCAGGATCGCCTCGAGCGCCTCTGGAATCCCGTGGCCCCGGATGCGCTCGGAGCCGTAGCGCGCCATCAGGCCGATGACGAGCCCGCCCGCGATCGGCACGAGAATGCTCCATACGCCGAGCGTGTTCCCGGCCGGCGAGACGGCGCTGGACGACAACCGATGAAAGTAGAAGAGATTCGTGAACAGCGCGATCAGGCGAAGGAGTACGGCCGCCACCGCCGCGCAGAGCGCACCGACGCCCAGGGCGAGGAGGGACAGTCCAATGAGGCGATGATTCGCGGTAAAGTCGCCGCGCACACGTCCGGGGCTGGATTTTGGGCGCATAGCCGCACAATATCGTAGTACGATACGCGTGTCCAGCGAGCGCAATGCCGCAAGCGTTGACCGGCCGCGAGCGCATGGCGAGTAAGAGGGGGGCGCGTCCTGCGAAATCAACTCACCAAGTCCGAATTCGTCGCGCTGGCTGAATTTCGTGCAGCGCTCAGGCGTTTCCTCCGCGTCGTCGATGCCGGCGCGCGGGAGGCCGGCGTCACGCCCCAGCAGCACCAGATGCTGCTGGCGATCATGGGGCGGCCGGCCCGGGAATGGGCCACGGTGGGCGAACTCGCGGAGGCGCTCCAGGTGCGGCATCACACCGCAGTCGGGCTCGTGGATCGCTGTGTCCAACTCGGGCTCGTGCGCCGAAAAATCTCGGCCGACGATCGGCGAAGGGTGGAAGTCTGGCTGAGCGCAAAGGGCGCGAGAATCCTCGCGCGCGTCTCTGCGGGCAATCGTCGTGAACTTGAAGGGCTGCGCGCCCTGCTCGGCGAGATCGCTCCGGCCGAGTGACCTCGTGGCGGCTCTCTCCCAGCGGTGATCCATGCGCGAGCCGGTGCGACTCCTCCCGAGCCTGCGAAAGTCACCTCGAGCCGTCATGTATGGGTATATGGTGCAAGGCCCGACTGGCGGCGCGAGGCAACCTCGGGCGTAGTCTCACCACACTCCGGAACTCCTGAATCTCCTCTGGCGTCTCCGATGTGCCCAAGGAAGGATGACATTGATGAAGCGTGCGTGCTCCCCTCTCGAATTGCTTCTTGTCGCTGCTGCTCTCTTGATCATCCCCGGCTGCGGCCTGGGCGGAGGCGACGAGAAGATCGAAGGGCAGGAAGAGGCCGTGCTCACCTCGGCCCCGGACGTACCGCCGCCCATCCGGCGCCATCATGCCACGAAGGTGATCGTGCGCCTCGAGACCCGCGAAGTGACCAAGCGCCTAGCAGATGGGGTGACGTACACGTTCTGGACGTTCGGCGGCAACGTGCCCGGAAAGTTCATCCGTATTCGCGAAGGCGACCTGGTCGAGTTTCACCTCAGCAATGACCCCTCGAGCAAGATGCCCCACAACATCGATCTTCATGCCGTCACGGGCCCCGGCGGCGGCGCCGCATCGTCGTTCACTGCCCCTGGCCACACATCGACATTCTCGTTCCGCGCGCTCAACCCGGGGTTGTTCATCTACCACTGCGCCACTGCGCCGGTCGGCATGCACATCGGCAATGGCATGTCCGGGCTCATCCTCGTCGAGCCGAAGAAGGGGCTGCCCAAGGTAGATCATGAGTACTACGTCCAGCAAACCGAGTTCTATACGGCTGGCCGAGTCGGCGATCCCGGATTGCAACCGTTCAGCATGGAGAAGGCGATTCGGGAGCAACCTGAGTATGTCGTATTCAATGGCTCAGTCGGCGCACTGATGGGTGATCACGCGCTACGTGCCAAAGTGGGAGAGACGATCCGCCTCTACGTCGGTAACGGTGGCCCGAATCTCACATCTGCGTTTCACGTGATCGGCGAGATCTTCGATCGCGTCTGGAACGAAGCCGGAACCGTCGAAAACCACAACGTCCAGACCACGCTGATCCCACCAGGCGGCGCCGCGATCGTGGAGTTTCGCACTCAGGTGCCGGGTACGTACCTCATGGTGGATCACGCGATCTTCCGCGCGTTCAACCGGGGTGCGCTCGGGATGATCGAAGTCGAGGGCGCCGAGGACAAGCTCGTCTACTCGGGCAAGCAGAACGACGAGGTCTATCGCCCCGAGGGCGGCGCCATTCAGTCGGTGGGCGTGGCCGCGCCCTCCGAGCCGCCAGCAAGAGACAAGGCCGAGCGCATCGAGCGGGGAAAGACGGTCTTCAACACCGTTTGCGCGGCGTGTCACCAGCCCAGCGGGCTGGGCATTCCGGGTTCGTTCCCGCCGCTCGCGGCGTCCGACTTCCTCAATGCCGACAAGACCCGGGCGATCGGAATCATCATCAATGGCCACAGTGGACCGATCCGCGTCAATGGCGCCGACTTCAACAGCACCATGCCGGCGCTGGGACTGTCCGACGAGAAGGTCGCCAACGTGCTCGCGTACGTCTACAGCCAGTGGAAGAACGCCGGGCACGACGTGACCCCGTCCGAGGTGGCGGCCGTACGTTCGCACGGAAGCGACACGGAGAAACCATGACCGTTCGGGCCCGCGCGGTGGTTCGGACGCTCGTGCTGGCGCTGATGGTCGAGACCGCGCAGGCATGGCCACTCGTTCCGCCGGCGGGGGCTTCGGCGCACGTGCCAGGCGGGCACGGCAACTCGCGTGACGCGGACTTGGTGTGGATCCCCGCGGGCCACTACCGACCGCTCTACAAGCGTCCGGTGGAGGACTCGATCGGTGGACAAACCGCCCCCGCGACGTCACGGGTATCGGTTCCGGGATTCTGGCTCGCGCGTCATGCGGTCACGAATGCCGACTATCTTGCATTCGTTCGTGAACACCCCGAGTGGCGTCGGTCGCGGGCGCCCCGGCTGTTCGTGGACGGCGCATACCTGCAGCACTGGCGAGGCGATCTGGATTGCGGTGATCCCGTACTGGCGCAGAGCCCCGTGGTGAACGTCTCCTGGTTCGCCGCCAGGGCCTACTGCGCAGCGAGCGGGGGTCGGTTACCCACGGTCGACCAGTGGGAGTATGTCGGTGCTGCGAATGAGCACGAGGCCGACGCAACAAGGGAGGCGCACTTCCAGGACCGGCTGCGCGCATGGTACTCGGAGCCGACGCCCTCTCGCGTCGCCCACGTCGGATCGACGTTCGAAAACGTCTACGGGGTCTGGGACATGCACGGGCTGGTCTGGGAGTGGACCCTCGACTACTCGTCGGCGCTGGTGAGCGGCGAGTCTCGGGCCGATGCGGCGCTTGACCGTTCGATCTACTGCGGCAGCGGCGCCACCAACGCGACCGACTTCCACGATTACGCCGCGTTCATGCGGTACGCCTTCCGCAGCAGTCTCTCAGCCCGGTACTGTGTGGCGAGCCTGGGTTTTCGCATGGCTTCGGATGCGGGGGCTCCGATCGCCAGGACCGGAAGGGACGGGCGATGATCCGACGGACGTGGAAGTCACGGGCTCGGGCCTCGCTGCGGCTCATCCTCGTGCCGGCGATGCTTGAGCTCGTGGGTTGCGGTTCCGGGACGGCGTCGTCCGAGAAGGCCGCACCCGCAACGGCGAGCACCGCCGACGCCTCGCTCCCGTCCGGACTGGCGGTGGGCGAATCGCTCGACGCCTTCGATTCGACCCTTACCGATCAGTTCGGGCGAGCGGTGACTCTCGCGAGCTACCACGGCCACCCCATGTTGCTCGCGATGATCTACACACGCTGCCCCTCGGTGTGTCCGCTTCTCCTGAAGAGTCTTCAGCGCATCGAAGTCGATCTACCCCGAGAAACCCGCGAACGCACATGGTTCGTCCTCGTCACGCTGGACCCGGACCACGACCTGCCCGACACGCTTCGCGCGTTCGCTCGATCGCGTGATCTGAATCCAGCGCGCTGGCGCTTGCTGCACGGCAACCGCGAGGTGACGAGGGATCTTGCCGCCATCCTCGACGTCAAGGTGCGTGACGACGGCGAGGGCGCGCTCGCGCACTCGAGCAACATCTACCTGCTGGACGGCGCCGGTGTCATTCGGCATGCCCTCGTGGGGTCGGAAGCAGACCCGTCCCCACTGGTTGCTGCCCGGATGGCGCTACCCTGAGCGGGCAGTCCGGTGGCGCTTCGCCGGAAAGGAGGTCGTGGGGATGAGGGAGTCCAAGGACTCGCCATGGAGCGCGGCGAGCACGGTCGCGGGCTTCGAATCGTCACCACCGAATGCGGAGTTGCTGCGCTTCGCCGCGGAGGAACTTCGACGCCGGGGCTCTGGCTGCGCGATCGACCTCGGTTGCGGGGCCGGCAGAAACGCGGTTCCACTGGCGCAACTCGGGTGGGTGGTCGTCGGGCTCGACGACTCCGCGCCGATGCTGGCGGGCGCCGCCCGGCGCGCACGTGCGGCCGGTGTCGAAGAACGAACCCGGCTCGTGCTCGCCCCCATGGACGACCTTCCCGTTCGCGACCGCAGTTGCGACCTGGTGGTGGCACACGGTATCTGGAATCTCGCGCGATCGGCCGGCGAGTTCCGCCAGGCCGTTCGTGAGGCCGCCCGCGTGGCCAGCCCTGGCGCAGGCCTGTTCATCTTCACGTTCTCGCGAAATACGTTCGGGCCGGATGTGGAACCGGTTTTCGGCGAACCCTTCGTCTTCACTCAGTTCTCCGGGCGGCCTCAGTGTTTTCTGACCGACACCCAACTCGTCTCCGAACTCGGTGAGGCCGGATTCTCGCCCCTGCCGGGTTCATCCCTGCGCGAGTACAATCGGCGTGGTCTCGATTCGATCCCGACCGGGATTGCGCCCGTGATCTACGAGGCGGTCTTTCGCCGCGACGGTTGATCGTGCGATTCGGGATGGACGCGTTTTGCGCGAGGAAGCAAGTGGCTACAAGATCGATCAGGAGGAGCGAATCAATGGCAGACGAGCACGCTGGAGATCAGGCGGAGAGGCCTCTGCGCCCAATGGCCGCCCCCGTCCTTCGTTTCGACTTCACCGAGGAGGCCGAGAGACTGCGCGGCGAGAAGCCCTGGCTTCACCACGGCAGGAACGCGGTGACGCTGGTCAAGTATGGCGACTTCCGAGTCGTGCTCTTGCTCCTGAAGGCGGGGACAAAGATGCAGGAGCACCAAGTGATCGGAAGAATCTCGCTACAGACCTTGAGCGGGCACGTCCGCATGCAGCTCGAGGAGCAGACCATCGACCTCCCTGCCGGGCATCTACTGGCGCTCGAGCGGGAACTCGTGCACGACGTGGAGGCATGCGAAGACAGTGCTGTGCTACTCACGATCGCCTGGCCGGGCGAGGTCATGGGCGGCTGAAGTCCCCTCGAGGAGAGCCCACATGGAAACCCAAGAGCATCAGAGTCCGCGGCGCGGCGCCATTCCACCGGCCGAACCTGCGCTCCTGGCAGGACTGGTCGATTATGCGACCGGTTCGGTCGTGAGCCGGTCGCTGGTGCAATCCAAGCCGGCATCGGTCACGCTCTTTGCCTTCGATGCAGGGCAAGGGCTCAATGAACACACGACGCCCTACGACGCGCACGTGATCATCGTGGAGGGCGTGGCTTCCCTGACGATCGGCGGCAAGTCCACGATTGCTCGCGCCGGCGAGATCGTGCGGATGCCGGCCAATGTGCCCCACGCGGTCGAAGCGAACGAGCCATTCAAGATGCTGTTGCTGATGATCCGAGAATAG
>JBDTYW010000149.1:0-5859 GCA_040005445.1 Candidatus Eiseniibacteriota bacterium | reverse complement strand
TCCTCGCGGCGGGCGGTGGGACCGCGGGCAGCGGACGCTGAGCCTTTGAAGCCGCTCTTGGAGGCGCTCCGGCCCCAGCAGTGGATCAAGAACGGCCTCGTGCTGGCGGGCGTGGTGTTCGCCGGCATGCTCGCGGACCCACGCGCGCTCCATAACGCGGCGCTCGGGTTCGTGGCGTTCTCGCTGCTCTCCGGGGCGGTCTACCTGTTCAACGACCTGCGCGATGTCGAGGCGGATCGCCTGCACCCGCGCAAGCGCAACCGCCCGATCGCCTCGGGCCGGCTCTCGGTCGGCGCCGCGTGGGCCGGGCTGTCGGTCGTGGTCTTGCTCGCGGCCGCGATAACCTGGGTCCTCGGGCCCTGGTTCGCGGCCACCGCCGCGAGCTACCTCGTGCTCAACCTCGCCTACTCGCTGTGGCTCAAGCACGTCGTGCTGGTCGACGTCATGGCGATCGCGAGCGGCTTCGTCCTGCGTGCGATCGCCGGCGTGGAGCTGCTGCGCCCGCTCCGTCTCGAGGTCGAGCTGTCGCCCTGGCTGCTGGTGTGCACGTTCTTCCTCGCGCTGCTCATGGCCTGTGGCAAGCGTCGCCAGGAGCTGCTGCGCCAGGACGCGGCGGTGGCCGAGGGGCGCCGGCGCGTGCTGCTGTCCTACAACGAGCCCTTCCTCGACACGCTGGTCACGGTGTGCGCGGCGACCACGTTGGTGTCGTACGCGATCTACACGATCTGGCCGGGGACGGTCGAGAAGTTCCACACCACCGCGCTCCTGTGGACGGTCCCGTTCGTGGCCTACGGCGTGTTCCGCTACCTGTGGCTGACGCGGGTGGGGGACGAGGGCGAGGATCCCTCCGCGACTGTGATCGCCGACCGGCCAATGATCGTCGCCGTGCTGCTGTGGCTCTTGACCGTCGCCGTCGTGCTCTACCTGCGGTGAAACGGCCCCGCCCGCGCGCGGTGCGGATGCTCGCCTACGCCAAGGTCAACCTCGGGCTCAGGGTCGGGCCGAAGCGCCCCGACGGCTATCACGAGGTCCGAACCACGCTGTGCGCGATCTCGCTCCACGACGCGCTCGTGTTCGCGCCGCGCGCGCACGGCTTCACGCTCTCCGTCGATGGCCCCGAGGCGCGCGGCGTGCCGCGCACGCGCGGGAACCTGGTGCTGCGCGCGGCGCACGCCCTGGCCGCCGAGTTGGGCGAGACGAGCGGGGCGGCGATCCGGCTGACCAAGCGCGTGCCGCACGGCGCGGGGCTGGGCGGGGGCTCGAGCGATGCCGCCGCGACGCTGCGCGGCCTCGCGCTCCTGTGGCGCCGGCGCGTCCCGCGGGCGCGCCTGGCGGCGCTCGGCGCGACCCTCGGCAGCGACGTCCCGTTCTTCCTCGGGCCGAGCCCCGCGTTCGCCACCGGACGCGGGGAACGACTCACGCCGCTGGCGCGCCTGATCCCGGCGCTTCGATTCGTGATCGTCGTCCCGCGCGTCGCGATCTCGACCGGGAGCACGTACGGTCGGTACACCATCCCGAAAAGCCGGTTGACAGAGTGGAAGCGTGTGGCTAGGCTTCTACAACTTCGCCCCGAGTCAGTTGCCGTGGCAAAGTTTAAGCGAAATTTTTCTAACGATCTCGAACAAGTGGTCCTGCCGCGCACTCCGGCAGTTCGCGAGGCGTTCACCGCATTGCGAGCTAGCGGGGTCGAGGCGGCCCGGATGTCGGGCAGCGGATCGGCGGTGTTCGGGATCTCGGTTTCGGCGCGCGCGCAGGTGCGCGCCTTTGCCGAGTTGAGCAGCACGGGACACAGGGTTTTCGTGGCCCGCTCGATGCGAGCGGGTTCGCGACCGCGCCGGGGATAGCCCTCTGGACGGTCCGCAAGGGCAGTCCGCTCCGACGCACACTCCCGGCCGATGCGCTCTCCCCAGTACGCATCGGGGGCAGGCGATGGATTCGCCCGCCAGAGGTGAACCAGCAATGCTGCGAATCACGGAAGTTCGTGTCTCGCTACGGGACGACGCCAAGCTCAAGGCCTTTGCCAGCATCACGCTCGAGAACTGCTTCGTCATCCGCGGTCTCAAGGTGATCGAGGGCAATAACAACCGGATGTTCGTCGCGATGCCGAGTCGCAAGCGGCCCGACGGCAAGCACCAGGACCTGGCACACCCCATCACCAAGGAAATGCGCCAGCACATCGAAACCGTGATCATCGGCAAGTACGAAGAAGAGAAGGGCCGGGGGGCGAGTCCCCAGGAGTATGACGAATCCGAGATTTTCGCCGACTGACGAGGCGGGTCGCAGCCGGCGCAATAGACTTCGACCCGCCTGTCCACCCGCCTCCCCGCGGGTGTAGATTGGCGCCATGACCCGACGCCGCATGCTCGAAATCGCCGTCGCCGTGGGTGTGCTCCTCCTGCTGCTCGCGGTCCTCCTGGTGCGGCCGACGGCGCGGCGGACCAGTGCGCCCTCGGCCGTGTTGTTCGAGCGTGCCCCCGGCCAGGCGCCCGATTTCGGCAGCATGGCCTACCAATCCCGCATCGCGATCTCCCCGGATTCTTCGCGGGCGCTCGTGCTCTACCCGGTCGAGTTCGAGGAGCGCGCCGACCTGTTCGTGACCGACCGCCGCCTCGGCAACGGCTATCGCCTGGCCCTCGCCGAGTCCTCGCGGGTGGAGGACACGCCCAAGCGCGTGGGCTGGCTCGACGCCTCCCTGGCCTGGGTGATCGTGGGGTACATGTACGGGACGGTCTCGCCGGGTGGGGACCTGTTCGCGTTCGACCCGACGAGCGGGCGCGGGGTCTGCCTGTGGGCCTCCCAGGACTCGGATCGCACGCAGGCCGTTGAGTTTACGCCGCCGGACCGCGTGCGCCTCCGGGTCTTTGACGCCGACCTCGGGGCCTCCCGGGACTCGCTCCTGGTCCTCGCGCCGGGAACGCTCGAGACCGCCCGCCATGGCCTCTGATGCGCCCAGCCGATCATTGACCGATCTAACGGCAGCGTGCTAATTTACGCACTCCCCGTTTGGGGAGTAGCGCAATGGTAGCGCAGCGGCCTTTGGAGCCGCCCGTCCAGGTTCGAATCCTGGCTCCCCAGCCATTTCATGGCCGGAGCCCGGCGCAGCGCGCAGTGCCTCCCTCGGCGTCCCGCGGAGTGGCGGGACCCTCCGCACGAGTCCCCCGACCGCAAGGTGGCCGCAGATGGACTGGGAGCCCGAGCATGGACCCGGCATGAGGCGCCTGGTCCTCTTGGAGATGGCGCAGCGTCGCGCGCGAAGCGCGGATACTGCGTCGATGATGGTCGAGGACGAGGAACGAAAGGGATCGTTGGACACGCTCAAGATCCTGACCGGCACCGCGAACCCCGAACTGGCGCAGCGTATCTGCGACCACCTGGGCGTCGAGCTCGGACTGGCGACCATCGGCCAGTTCGAGGACGGCGAGATCCAGGTGCGCATCGACGAGAACATCCGCGGGCTGGACGTGTTCGTGGTGCAACCGACCATGCCGCCGGCGGAGAACATGATGTCGCTCCTGGTCATGCTCGACGCGTGCAAGCGGGCGTCGGCCCGCCGCGTCACCGCGGTGGTGCCGTACTACGGGTATGAGCGCCAGGATCGCAAGGACCAGCCGCGGGTGCCGATCACGGCCAAACTCGTGGCCAACCTGATCACGGTGGCCGGATCGGACCGGATGATCTCCATGGACCTGCATTCGCCGCAGATCCAGGGATTCTTCGACATCCCGTTCGACCACCTGTATGCGGCGCCGGTGATGATCGAGTACTTCCTGAGGAAGAAGCTCTCGGACCTCGTCGTCGTGGCGCCGGACATCGGCTCGGTCAAGATGGCGCGCGCGTACGCCAAGCGCCTCGGGGCGGAACTGGCCCTCGTGGACAAGCGGCGCCCGTCGGCGGACTCGGTCGAGGTGATGAACATCATCGGCGACGTCGAAGGCAAGAACGTGGTGTTCTTCGACGACGTGATCTCCACCGGCCGCACGCTCTGCGAAGCGGCCGATGCGATGCGGGCCAACGGCGCACGCGACATCTATGCGGGCGCCACGCATGCCGTCCTCGCGGACGGCGCGGCCGAACGGCTCCTCGCCTCGCCAATCCGCGAGGTGGTGGTGACCGACACCATTCCGCACGATCCGCGGCGCCTGAACGAGAAGTTCACGGTGCTGTCGGTGGGCGGTCTACTGGGAGAAGCGATTCGTCGCATCCACGAGGAGCGGTCGCTCAGTTCGCTCTTCGTCTGACAACCGAAAACACACTGGCCCCCGGGCGGCTTGATCCGACCCGGGCTGTCTGAAGGAGGCATTCCATGGCCATCGTTCCCCTCGCGGGACGGGTCCGCCCGGGTACGGGTAAGGGACCTGCCCGACAGGCGCGTCGTGACGGCGAGATTCCCGGAGTGATTTACGGCTCCGGCGAAACCCCGACCGCGCTCGCCGTCCCCAAGAAAGCATTCGAGCTCGCGCTCAAGACCGCGCACGCCGGCGGCAACGTCATCGTGGCGCTCCGCCTCGACGGCGGGGCCGAGCAGACCGCGATCATCCGCGAGGTCCAGCGCGACCCGATCTCGCACCACATCCTGCATCTCGACTTCCACCACATCTCGCTGACCGAGAAGGTGACGATCGAGGTCAACGTGCACCTGATCGGCATCCCCGACGGCGTGAAGAACGGCGGCGGCATCCTCGAGCACATCACCCGTACGGTCGAAGTCGAGTGCCTCCCGACGCAGATGCCCGCGCACATCGACGTCGACGTGACGGCGCTGGCGATCGGCGACTCGGTGCACGTGCGCGACCTCAAGGTGGAGAACGCCGTGATCCTCTCCGACGAAGACGTGACGATCGCCACCGTGGTGCCGCCGACCGTCATGGTCGAGCCGGTCGCGGGCGAGGCTGCCGCGACGTCGACCGAGCCCGAGGTCATCGCCAAGGGCAAGGGCGACGAGGCCGAGAAGGGCGAAAAGGGCGACAAGGGCAAGGGGTAGACCGGCCGCATGGAGACGAGGGTCGTGGTCGGGCTGGGCAATCCCGGCCCGGACTACGCGGGCACGCGGCACAACGTCGGCTTCGCCGTGGCGCACCTCCTGGCCGATCGCCTGGGGGCCGGGCCCTACGAAACGACGCGGACCTACGCTTCCTGGTCGGCCCGCCTCGGCGGGGGGGCCGGGTCGCCCGAAGCCGGGCGATCGCTGGTGTTGCTCACGCCGCTGACGTTCATGAACCTGAGCGGCAGGGCACTCGAGGAGTACCGCGAGCGTCATGGTCTCGAGGTCGAGCAGGTGCTGGTCGTGGTGGACGACATCTACCTCCCGCTCGGGCAGGTTCGCCTCCGCGCGCGGGGCGGCGACGGTGGGCACAACGGCCTGGCGTCGCTGGAGCAGGGCCTGGGCACCGATGCCTACGCGCGTCTTCGGGTCGGCGTGGGCGAGGCGGGAGACGGGCAGCAGCTGGTGGACCACGTGCTCTCGGGGTTCGCGCCCGAGGAGGAGGAGGCGCTCGCCGCCGCACTCGACGCGGCGTGCGAGGCGAGCCTCCTGTGGGCGCGCGAGGGCATCGTGGCAGGGATGAATCGCTTCAACGCAAGACCGCGCCCAGTGCGCGAAAACGCCCCGGAAGGGGAGAGGTGATCGAGTGCACGAGTACGAAACCGTGTTCATCCTCGACCCGGGTCTCGACGAGAACCAGGTCAACGAGGAAGTGGAGAAGGCGTCAAACCTGATCACGACCAACGGCGGCAAGATCCTCGACCTGCAGCGCTGGGGTCGCAAGCGCCTGGCCTACGAGATCAACAAGAAGCGCGACGGCGTGTACACGCTGATCAAGCACGAGTCGACCGGCGAGGTGGTCAAGGAGCTGGAGCGCC
>JBDTYW010000148.1:0-5880 GCA_040005445.1 Candidatus Eiseniibacteriota bacterium | reverse complement strand
GGGCGGCGCATCGCCCGCACCGACACGACGATCGTCGTACGTCCCGGCATGAAGCTGATGCTCAGCAACTACGGGGGCTCGGTCACGATCCACACCTGGCCGCGCAACGCGGTAAAGGTGCTGGCCGAATACGGCCGGCGGGACTGGATCGACTTTCGCGAGGTCGAGGGCGCGCTGCGCATGGCGAGCCAGTCGCGGCGCGGGCCTTCGGGATCCTTCGACTACAACCTGACCGTGCCCGCGTGGATGCCGGTGGCGCTCTCGGGCACCTACAACGACGTGAGCGTGGACGGCCTGCAGGGCGGGCTGGACGTCGAGACCGTGCGCGGCAACATCGTGGTGCGGCGCGCGGCCGGGGTGATCGGCCTGCGCACGATCGAGGGCGCGGTCGACATTGTCGGCGCGAACGGCCGCATTGCGGCGAGCTCGGTCAACGAGGCCGTGCGCATCGCGCAGGCGGCCGGCACGATCGCGGCCGAGGCCGTCAACGGCGACATCCACCTCCTCGACCTGGACTCGCGCGACGTGGTGGCGACGACGGTCAACGGCGACGTGATCTACAACGGCCGGATCCTCGACGGCGGCGCGTATCGCTTCACCACCCACAGTGGCGACATTTCGGTGGGCCTGTCGGAGGCGGACAACGCGACGGTGTCGGTCTCCACGTTCAGCGGCGACTTTGCGTCCTCGTTCGCGATCCAGCCGCGGCGCTCCAACAAGGGCGAGCGCTTCAGCTTCGTGCTCGGCTCGGGTAAGGCGAAGGTCGACCTCGAGTCGTTCCAGGGCTCGATCGAATTACTCCGGCCCGACGGTCCGCTCCTGCGCGCGCGGGTGGCCGAGGCGTGGAAGGAGCACGCGTTCGCGAAGGAGTTCAGCAGCGAGTTCCTGAAGAAGTTCGACAAGAACTGGAAGTGGGAACTCAAGGGGGCGGCTCCGATGCCCGAGGCGGCGGACGACGGCGAGGGCGACGACGGCAACTAGGCTGTGTCCCCGGGCGAAACGCGTTCGATCCCTTAGAGCACAGCCTCGAAGAAGCGCGCGCCCGGCATCGGATTGAAGCGGTATGCTCCGATCGGCCGAAATCCCAGCGACTCGTAGAGCGCAATCGCAGGCGCCATGGTCTCGATCGTATCGAGGCGCATCGCCCGGTAGCCGCGCGCACGCGCCTCGGCGACGACCGCCCCGCCGAGCAGGCGCCCCAGGCCCTGCCCGCGCGCCTCGGGCCGCACGTACATGCGCTTCATCTCGCACGTCCCCTGGTCGCCCTCGAGCGGCCGCAACGCGACCACGCCCCACGACTCCCCGGCGGGCCCCGTCGCCAGCAGGATCGTTCCGCGCGGCTCGGCATATTCTCCCGGAAGCGTCAGGAGCTCGGTCTCGAAGCCCTGGAAGTCGAGGGCGAATCCGAGCGACGCCGCATACTCGCGAAACAGGATGCGGACGGTCGTGAGATCGCGCGCCGGGTCGGCGGGTTGGATCGCGGGGGCGTTCATCGCAGGCCAGCATAGCGCACAATCCAGGCGACTGGACGCCGAACGAATTTCGGGCGAAGATGCGGCCCCCACCCCTCAGGACCATCCCGATGGAGGACGTCATGTCCGCTCCCACGGAGCTCGAAGCCTCCGTCTCCGAAACGCTGATCCACGGTATCTCGGGCAAGGGCGCGCACCTCGAAGCCGAACGCGCGCTCGACGGGCTCGACTGGCGGCTCGCCGAGATCCGGCCGGGGGGCACGCGCCGGCGGCTCGACGTCGCATGGCCGCCGCGCGGCGGGGGCGACACTTGGTGAGCCGGGCGCGCGACTGGAGCACGGCCGAGGCGCTCGCGGCGCGGGTCGCGGGGCAGGGGCTGGAGCGGCGGGCGCCGCGCACGCGCCTGCTCGAGGTGTGCGGCGCGATCGGCGGCGCGCAGGCGCAGGTGGGCTCGGCTGCGCGGCTCTCGCTTGCGGCGCGCGTCGCCGGCGTCACCGACGAGCACCTGCGCGCGGCGGTCGACGGCAAGCGCTCGCTGGTCAAGACCTGGACCGTGCGCGGCACGCTGCACCTCGTGCCCGCGCGGGATCTCCCGCTTTACATCGCGGCGTTCGGTCGGCTGCGGCGCGAGTCCGCGCTCAGGTGGCTCGCCCGCAGCGGCATGAGCGCGAAGACGGTCGAAGCGCTGTGCGCGGATATCCTCGAGGCGCTGGCGGACGGCCCGCTCAACCGCAAGCAGGTCGCCGCGCGCGTCGGCGACGCACACGGCGCGCAGGCACGGCGCATGCTCGAGAACAGCTGGGGCGGCATCTTCCACTGCGTGACCAACCTCGGGCTGGTCGTCTTCGGGCCGGCGGAGTCCGGGCAGACCACGTTTGTGCGCGTGGACCAGTGGCTGGGCGCGCCGCTCGCGAAGGTCGATCCCGCGCAGGCCGAGGCCGAGCTGGCGCGCCGCTTTCTCAAGGCCTACGGCCCGGCGACGGTCCGCGATTTCGGCTACTGGGCGGGACTGTATGCGCCCGACGCGGCGCGCATGTGGGACCGCATCGCGGACGAGCGCCGGGAGGTCACGGTCGAGGGCCGGGCAGCGTTCGTGCATGCCTCGGTCCGGCGGCCGATTGCGGTGCGCAACGGCGCGGGCCCGCACGTGCGGTTGCTGCCCCACTTCGACGCGTTTCTGCTCGGGCATCGCGACAAGGCCGCGTGCCTCGAGCAGGCGCGCTACAAGCGCGTGTTCAAGAGCGCGGGCTGGATCTCGCCGGTCGTCCTGGTCGATGGCCGGGTGGCCGGCACGTGGGCGATCGAGCGCCCGGCGAGCCGGCTGATCGCCCGCGTGGCCGCGTTTCGGCCGCTCGATCGGCGCGAGCAGGCGGGCGTGGCCGCCGAGGTCGAGGCGCTGGGCACGTTTTTCGGGGACGCGGCGGCGGCCCGCTACGGCCCGCCGGCCCGGCGCCGGGTGAAGACCCCCTGGACCGGTCCTTGATCCGGAGTTGACGTGCTCCCGGCGTCCGGATCGGGCACACTCGTTCGGTGCCGGGCGATCCTCGTCACCGGGACCTTTCCCTGGGAGACCGCATGCGTGTGGACCGACTCGTTTTCTCCGCTCTGGCCCTCGTGCTCGCCGGCGCGACGGCCGCGCTCGCGGCGCCGCTGGTGACCCGCCAGGCCACGCCGCCCGACGGCGCTGCCGCCGCGATGGTCGCCGCCGAGCGCGCGTTCTGCAAGCGCGCGGCCGAGAGCAGCATCCGCGACGCGTTCTACGAATACTTCGACGACGGGGCGATTGCGTTCCGGCCCGGGCCGGTCAACGGCAAGGAGTACTACCTTGCGCGCCCCTCGAACCCCGGCCCGGTCTTGACCTGGTGGCCGACGTACGCCGAGGTCGCGGCCTCCGGGGAACTCGGCTGGACGACCGGTCCCTGGGAATTCATGGCCTCGAAGGGCCAGCCCGTGGAAGCGTGGGGGCACTTCGCCACCGTGTGGCAGCGCGGCGCCGACGACAGGTGGCACGTGCTGATCGACGAAGGCCACTCCGGTCCGCAGCCGCCCGCGGATTCGCTCACCTGGGCGGTGGGCCGCGGAAGAGCCGCCGGCAGCGGCGACTCGGCGAAGCCCGCCGAACTCGCCGGCGAGCTCAAGCAACTCGGCGCGATCGACCAGGCATACTCCGAGGCGCTCGCGGGCAAGGGCATGGGCCCGGCGCTCGCGCAATTCGGCGACGAGGATGTCCTGCTCTACCGGGAGGAGAAGCCCGCGATCGTGGGCGCCGCGGCGGCCGGCCGCGAGCTGGCGCACGAGTGGGACGGCGGCGCCTCGAGCTGGAACACGAACGTGGGCGCAGTCTCGAAGGCGCTCGATCTCGGGTTCACGTTCGGCACGGTCCAGGTGCCGAAGCCGGGAACCGAGGCGAAGTCCGGACGGAAGATCTTCCGCATCTGGCGTCGCGGCCCCGAGGGCCCGTGGAAGCTCGTGCTCGACGTGACCAACGACATGCCGCCGCCGCCCGCGCCGCCGAAGCCGCCCAAGCCGCCGAAGGGCGCGTCCTCGCGCTGATCCGCCGCCTGTAACCCGTTGCCGCAGCAACCGGGAGGCCTCTCCGCCGCACTTGAGCGGAGGGGCCTCTCGCCTATAGAATGTCCCTGTCCGGCCCGCCCCCGTTCGGTTCCCTCGGCGCGGGCTGTCCGGCGACCCCTTTTCGCCTCGTCCTAAAGCGCCGTACCCGAACGATCCCGCCAGGGATCCGGAGACCGCATGTCCCAGGTCGTCGAGCAGCTTCTGCGCGAAGAACACCATTCCGTGCGCGACACCGCGCGCAAGTTCGCCCTCGAAGCCGTCGCCCCGGGCGCCGGCGAGCGCGATGAGAAGGAGGCGTTCGGCGAGGATCTGGTGCGCCGGATGGCAGACCTCGGATTCCTCGGATTGCCGTATTCGGAGGAATACGGCGGCGCCGGGCTCGACACGCTCGCCTACTGCATCGCGGTCGAGGAGATCGCGCGCATCGACGCCTCGCTGGCGATCACGCTCGCGGCCCACGTCTCGCTCGGCTGTGGCCCGATCGCCGCGTTCGGCACCGAGGCGCAGAAGCGCAAGTACCTCGTGCCCATGGCGTCGGGCAAGGTGCTCGGCGCGTTCGGCCTGACCGAGCCCAATGCCGGTTCCGACGCCGGCGGCACGCAGACCACTGCGGTGCGCGAGGACGGCGGCTGGCGCGTCAACGGCACGAAGATCTACATCACGAACGGCTCGGTCGCGGGTACGATCGTGTTCACCGCCATGACCGACAAGAGCAAGGGCACGAAGGGCATCAGCTCGTTCATCATCGCGAGCGACACGCCCGGATTCAAGGTGGGCAAGCACGAGAAGAAGATGGGCCTGCGCTCCTCGGACACGGTCGAGTTGCACTTCGCGAACATGTTCGTCCCGGCGGACCAGTTGCTGGGCGAGGAGGGCAAGGGCTTCGTCCAGTTCCTCAAGACGCTCGCCGGCGGCCGCATCTCGATCGGCGCGATGTCGCTCGGGATCGCCCAGGGCGCCTACGACCTGGCGGTCAAGTACGCGATGGCGCGCAAGCAGTTCGGCAAGCCGATCGCCGAGTTTCAGGCGGTGCAGTTCATGCTCGCCGACATGGCGCTCAAGATCCAGGCGGCGCGGCACCTCGTGTACGACGCCGCGTGGCGCAAGGATCACGACCTGCCGTACGGCAAGGAAGGCGCGATGGCCAAGCTCTACGCGTCCGAGGCCTCGACCTGGTGCGCCGACCGCGCGATCCAGATCCACGGCGGCATGGGCTACATGCGCGAGATGCCGGTCGAGCGGTTCTATCGCGACGCCAAGCTCATGGAGATCGGCGAGGGCACGAGCGAGATCCAGCGCATCGTGATCGCCAAGAGCCTGCTCAAGGAAGCCGGATACGACTGGAAGGGAGATCGCGGATGAGCTTCTCGGCGGTGATCGTCTCGGGCGCCCGTACGCCCATCGGCAAGTTCCTCGGCGGACTGTCGTCGCTCGCCGCGCCCGAGCTGGGCGCGATCGCGATCGCCGAGGCCATGAAGCGCGCGCAGATCGGCCCGGGTGATCCCGAAGAGGTGATCATGGGCCACGTCATCCAGGGCGGCACCGGGCAGGCGCCCGCGCGCCAGGCCCAGCTCAAGGCCGGCATCGATCCCGCGGTCGGCGCGCTCACGATCAACAAGGTGTGTGGCTCCGGCCTCAAGGCCGTGATGCTCGCGGCGCAGGCCGTGCGCGCCGGCGACGCGAAGGTGCTGGTCGCCGGCGGCATGGAGTCGATGTCGAACGCGCCACACTATCTCTACACCGGCCGCACGGGCGTCAAGCTGGGCGACACCACGCTGGTCGATGGCGCCGTCAAGGACGGCCTGTGGTGCTCGTTCAACAACTGCCACATGGG